>DATKWP010000366.1:0-12280 GCA_035529535.1 Anaerolineae bacterium
GCAGAATGGTCTACGAAGTATGGCCGGAGCAGGAGACCATCCTATCCCACCTGGACGTCCTCAAGACCGACGCCGTCGAAGCGGAGATGCTGACCGGCACAGCCGACATCCGGGCGGCCGCTCAGATGCTGGCGGCCCTGGGCCCGCGTGAAATCGTGCTCACCCACCGGAACGGGGTGCTGGTCTACGCGGGCGGCGAGTTCCACGAGGCGGGCTTTTTTCCCGAGCGACTGGTCGGCCGCAGCGGGCGGGGCGATACGTGCCTGGCTGCCTACGTCGCGCGGCGATTGGCCTTCCCGCCCGCCGAGGCAACGCGGTGGGCAGCCGCGGTGACCAGCCTCAAGATGGAGGCCGAAGGCCCCTTCCGCCGGGACATCGGCGAGGTAGAGAGATACCTGGACAGATACCACTAAAATGAGCAAGTGACAAATGAGCAAATGACACTTGATTGGAGGTCACAAGAGCACACTATGCACTACGACGTTGACGTTATGATGATCGGCCACTTTGCCAAGGACCGGCTGGTGGCCGGCGCAAGCGACGAAATTGCTTCCGGCGGCGCCGTCTATTACGGCGGTATTGCCCTGCGGCGCATCGGCGTGCGCGTCGCCGTCGTCACGCGCCTGGCGGCCGCCGACTTTCCCCGGCTGGATGAACTGAAGCAGGAAGGGGTGCAGGTGTTCGCCACCGCCGCCCCGGAAACCTCCGGCATCGAGAACGTCTACGATCCGGCCGATATGGACCGGCGCACCTGTACTCCGCTGGGCTTCGCCGGTCCCTTCCGGCTAGAGGAGATCCCAGCCCTCTCGGCCCAGGTCTATCTGGCCATCCCCATCATCGCCGGCGAGATTACTTTGGACTTGCTGCGGGCGCTGGCCGCCCGCGGCCCGGTGGGCCTGGACGTGCAGGGCTTTGTGCGTGTCCGCGAGGGCAAGCGCCTGGTCTCCCGCCCGTGGCCCGACATGCGTGAGGGGCTGGCCCTCGTCACCTATCTCAAGGTGGACCGCGCCGAGGCGGAATTGCTCACCGGTGAGACCGACCTGGCGACCGCTGCCCGCCAATTGGCCCGCTTCGGCCCCCGCGAGGTCGTCGTGACCCAGGTGTCGGGCGTCACGGTCTACGCCGCCGGCGAGATGTATAGCGCGCCCTTCACGCCCCGCTCGCTGGCCGGGCGCACCGGCCGGGGCGACACCTGCTTTGCCACCTACGTCGGCAAGCGCCTGAGTGCGCCCCCCGCGGAGGCCACCCGCTTTGCGGCCGCCATCACCACGCTGAAGCAAGAGCGGCCCGGCCCCTGGCGCGGCCAACTCGCCGACGTGGAGGCCCTGTTGGCGTACCCTCCCGCAGGTTAAAAACCGGCCCAGCCAACCCGTTTGGGGAGAACCTGCGAGAGGGTGGAAGGTTCACGCTCTTGACTAGTCAGAAAATCGTGTTATACTGTTCATTGCACACGTTTGCATAACTGGCGTACCCTCCCGCAGGCTAGAAATCGGCCCAGCCAACCCGTTTGAGGAGAACCTGCGGGAGGATTGGTTCCCCAAACTAATCATAGAGGAGGTAACCCAACATGAAAGGTTTAGTACTCGATGCCAAGTGGGACCCGCGGCCGGATTACAAGGTCTCCGATTGGGAGAAGCGCACCGGCAAGGCGGTCACTGGCAACAGCATCTGGCGCTACCCCAAACTCGAGGTGCGCGACTGGCCCGACCCCCAGCCCGGCCCCAGGGATGTCCTGTTGGCAATCCAGGCCTGCGGTGTCTGTGGCTCTGACATGCATTTCTACGAGACCGACAAGGATGGCTATATCCTGTACCCTGGCCTGACCAAGTTCCCCACCATCCTCGGCCACGAGTTCTCCGGCAAAGTGGTGGAGGCAGGCAAGGAGGTCACCGATCTCAAGGTCGGCGACATGGTGACGGCCGAGGAGATGATCTGGTGCGGCCACTGTGTCCCCTGCCGCAACGGCTTCCCCAACCACTGCGCCAACCTGGAAGAGATCGGCTTCACGATCCCGGGCGCGTATGCCAACTACATCGCCGTGGACGAAAAGTACTGCTGGAAGATTGACGCCATCGCCGAGCGGTTTGGCGACGAGCAGAAGGCGTATGAGGTCGGTGCGCTCACTGAACCGTCCTGTGTCTCTTACAACGCCATGTTCTCGCGGGCGGGTGGCTTTAAGCCAGGGCACTATGTGAGCGTCTTCGGGGCAGGGCCGATCGGCCTGGCGGCCATCGGGCTGGCCAAAGCGGCCGGCGCCGGCATCATCGCCGCCTTCGAGACCTCGCCCCAGCGGCGCACGCTGGCCAAGGCCGTCGGCGCCGACTTCGTGTACGATCCCCGCGAGGTCAAGCCCAGCGAGATCATGATGGACCTGAGCAAGGGCGAAGGTTTCAACTTCCACGTCGAGGCGGCCGGCGCTCCCGAGTTGACCATCCCGGAGATGGAGAAGGCTCTGGCGATCAACGCCAAGATTGTCCAGATCGGGCGGGCCGCCCAGCGCGTGCCGATGTACCTGGAGACCTTCCAGGTGCGGCGCTCCCAGTTCTATGGCGCGCAAGGCCACTCGGGCGACGAGAACTTCCCCAACGTCATCCGCCTGGTCGCCTCCGGCCGGCTCGACCTGAGCCCGATCATCACCGCCCGCTACAACCTGGCCGATACCGTGGACGCCATCGCCAAGTCCACCCAGCGCAGCGACGGCAAGATCCTGGTCAAGCCAAACTGAACAAGTAGCACCAGCCGGTGTAGTCACCGGCCGTACCCTCCCGCAGGTTAAAAACCGGCCCAGCCAACCCGTTTGAGGAGAACCTGCGGGAGGGTGGAGGCCTGGGGTTCGTAGTAGGCGCTTCAGCGCCCCGCCCGGGCATGCGGGAGGGTACTCCCCGAGAGCAGAGGAGGATTGCTCGTGCAATCTCTGGCTGGCACATTGACGCGCTTCCGTCTCAGGTTGGCCGGGTTTCCGGTGACGGTGACCCTGGCCAGTTTCGTGATCCTGTTCCTCTTCTTCTGCGCTGCTGCCAGGAATTTTCTGACTCCGGTGGCCATCTCTAACATCCTGTCCTTCGCCAGCATCATTGGCATCCTCGTCGTCGGCGTAAGCATGCTGATGATTGCCGGGGAGTTTGACCTTTCCGTGGGTTCCACGTTTGCCGTGGCCAGTTTCGTCTTTGCCCTCACCATGAACGCTGGCGTGCCGCCGCTCCTGGCCATGGGGATCGCGCTGCTCGTCAGCGCATTGTTGGGGTTGGTGAATGGGCTGATCGTGGTCGGAGCCGGCATCCCCTCCTTCATCGCCACCCTGGGCACCATGCTGGCCTACCGTGGCATCGCCCGTGCCATCGGCGGCGGCGATTTCGCCAAATACATCGAGTCCAGGCCGCTCCTCTTCAATATTCTGAACGGCCCGCTTGAACTGATCAACAGGCTGTGCGAACCGGCCGGCAACTTCCGGGTCTCTATCCTGTGGTTTGTGCTGATCGCAGTCATCATGTCCATCATATTGGTCCGCACGCGGTTTGGTAACTGGGTCTTCGCCACCGGTGGCCATCCCGGGGCAGCGTTGGCGCAGGGCGTGCCGGTCAAGCGGGTCAAACTGGCCGTGTTCACGCTGACCGGGCTGTTGGCCGGTATCGCCAGCGTGATGCAGTTCGCCCAGCGCACCAGTGTGGACCCGCTCCGTGGAGAAGGGTGGGAGTTGATCGCCGTGACCGCCTGCGCGATCGGCGGCGTGCAACTTGCTGGTGGTGTAGGCACCATCCCGGGAGCCGTCATCGGTGTCCTCTTGCTGCAAATGCTCGAACAGGGGCTGGTGCTGATGGGGGTGTCGGTGCAGATCTTTCGGGCGGTCGCCGGCCTGATCCTGATGCTGTCGGTCGTGCTCAGTACGTACCTGGGCCGCTCCGAGTAGTATATCATAGGTTACGCTTGCGGCGTGACACTCGCAAGAAAGAAAGGAGGTGGTGTCTTCACTTCATACGTGAACCTGTTCAACCTTTGATGCACGTCGCAGACAACGTCCAGACTGTTTGACAAACTTTAACAGTGAGGAGAAAGAAAAATGAAACCCGTACGATATCTCGTTCTCTTGATTCTGGCCGGCACGCTGGCTCTCGCCGGCTGCGGTACGCCGGCAGAGACGCCTACGGCGGCCGCACCCACCCCGGTGCCAGCGGAGCCGACCGTGTCACCGGCCGAACCCACTGCGGTGCCAGTCGAACCGACTGAGGCTCCGGCGGCTGAACCCGGCCCGGCCGAGAAGCCACTCAACTTGATCTTCGTGCAGCACGCGCTGTGCGCCTGGGACTCTTTCTGGTGCACCGTGGAAAATGGCATCAACCAGGCCGCGGCTGACATGAAGGCGAACGTCACCATCCTCGGTCCTGACCAGTTCGACCTGGAGAAGGTGGCCCAGTTGATTGATCAGGCCGTGGCGGCCAATCCCGACGGCATCGGGTTGACCGTGACCGATCCTGACCTGTTCCGCGAGCCGATCCAGCGCGCGCTCGACGCCGGCATCCCGGTCGTCGCCTACAACGCCGGTTCTGGCCCGGTCAAGGACAACATCGCCTACATGACCTACCTGGGCCAGGATGAATACCAGGGTGGCTACCAGGGCGGCCAGCGCCTGGGGGCTGGCGGCGGCACGCAGGGCGTATGCATCAACCACCAGGTCGGGCACGCCGGGCTGGACGCCCGCTGTAACGGCTTCCTGGACGCCATGCAAGAACTGGGCATCCCCGCCGAGGTGCTCGCCATCAGCAACGATCCGGCCGAGTCCCAGACTATCATCTCCGACTACACCACCGCCAACCCCGACACCGACGTCTTCCTGACCCTCGGCCCCAACGGTGCCAACCCCTTCTACGCTTTCCTGGACGCGGCGGGGCTGAAGCCGGGTGACGTCAAGCACGGCACCTTCGACCTGAGCCCGGAGATCGCCGCCCGCATCAAGGACGGCACCACCCTGTTCGGCATTGACCAGCAACCCTTCCTGCAGGGCTACGGCGCGGTGCAGATCCTGACCATGGTCAAGCGCTACGGCATCACGCCGGCGCTGCCCGTGACGAGCACCGGCCCCGGCTTCATTGACGCCAGCAACGTGGACTTTGTGGCCGACCCGAGCCGCGCCCTCAACCTGGTCTTCGTACAGCATGCACTGTGCGCCTGGGACTCTTTCTGGTGCGTGGTGCAGAAGGGTATCGAGACGGCGGCGGCCGAGATGAACGCGAATGTCACCGTCCTCGGTCCCGACCAGTTCGACCTGGAGAAGGTGGCCCAGTTGATTGATCAGGGCGTGGCGGCCAATCCCGACGGCATCGCGCTGACGGTGACCGATCCTGACCTGTTCCGCGAGCCGATCCAGGGTGCGCTCGACGCCGGCATCCCGGTCGTCGCCTACAACGCCGGTTCTGGCCCGGTCAAGGACAACATCGCCTACATGACCTACTTGGGCCAGGATGAGTACGCTGGCGGCTACCAGGGCGGCCAACGCCTGGCAGCCGGCGGCGGCACGCAGGGCGTATGCATCAACCACCAGGTCGGGCACGCCGGGCTGGATGCCCGCTGCAACGGCTTCCTGGATGCCATGGAAGAACTGGGCATCCCTGCCGAGGTGCTCGCCATCAGCAACGATCCGGCCGAGTCCCAGACCATCATCTCCGACTACACCACCGCCAACCCTGACACCGACGTCTTCCTGACCCTCGGCCCCAACGGTGCCAACCCCTTCTACGCCTTCCTGGACGCGGCGGGGCTGAAGCCGGGTGACGTCAAGCACGGCACCTTCGACCTGAGCCCGGAGATCATCGCCCGCATCAAGGACGGCACGACCCTGTTCGGCATTGACCAGCAACCCTTCCTGCAGGGCTACGGCGCGGTCCAGATCCTGGTGCTGAAACTACGCTACGGCATCAGCCCGGCCATGCCGGTAACGCCGACCGGCCCTGGCTTCGTGGACAAGGGCAACGTCGAAATCGTCGAGAAACTGGCTGGCACATACCGGTAAACCCGGTATAAGAGGTAGGGGCGGGGCAAGCCCCGCCCCTACCAGGTCACCGGATAGGAGGCACGACCCGTGAGCACAATTGCAGCCAGGCAGAAAATGAACCGTCGCAGAATATTCGATTCCCCAATCGCGGGGCCCTTGATCACCACGGTCGCCGTCTTTAGCCTTCTTTGCGCGACTGTTCCCCATTTCCTCACCATGCGCTCATTGTCGGGCATTCTCAATGCGGCCACCTTGACCGGCATGGTCACCGTCGGCATCACCCTGCTGATGATGGCTGGGGAGTTCGATCTGTCTGTCGGTCCGATCATGGCCATGGCTGCTTTCCTGTATGGTTTCCACAGCGTGCAAGGCGGAAACCAACTGTGGGCGCTGTTTCTGGCTCTGCTCATTCCGGCGCTGATGGGTGCCTTGAATGGCTTCATCGTCATCCGCACCGGCATCCCCTCGTTCATCGCCACGCTGGCCACTCGCTTCATCTATGGCGGCGCGGTCTGGCTTTATTCGGCCGGCCAGATGTTCCAGACAATTGAGAACGTCCCCATCTATAGCGTCTTCAATGGCCGGCTGGACCTCATCGCCGACAGGATCGCGGGCGCCAATTTTCGCACGTCCGCCTTCTGGTTGATCGGCATGGTCCTGCTGTTCCAGTACGTCCTCGTGCGCACCCGGTTCGGCAACCACGTGTTCGGCACCGGTGGCAACCCCGGCGCGACCGCCGCGCAGGGTGTAAACGTCAAATGGGTCAAATTCACTTGTTTCGTCATGTCCGGGGTGTTGGCCGGGCTGGCTGGGATCTTGCTGTTCAGCCAGTACAAAACGGTCAAGATTGCGACGGGCTCAGGGGAAGAACTCAACGCCATCGCTGCGGCTGTGATCGGCGGCACCGTGCTGACTGGAGGGTCTGGGAGCGTCGTCGGCGCCTTGATCGGCGTCCTGTTGATCAGCATGCTGCGCACGGGTGTCGTGCTCGTCAACCTGGTCCCGGCCGACAACTTTGGCGCCATCGTCGGCGTCACCATCGTCGGCGCTGCCATCATCAATAACTGGATCCGGAACCGGTCCTGATCGAGAAAGGGCCTGTCCTGAGCAAAGTCGAAGGAAGAGAGACTCAATGAGCGAGACACCGGTCGTCCACATGGAGAGCATTGTCAAGCGATTCGGCACGGTCACCGCGCTGGACAACGTAGACTTGACCGTTGGCCGGCAGCAGGTGATGGCGCTGGTCGGCGACAACGGGGCCGGCAAATCTACCCTGATCAAGATCCTCACCGGCATCTATATGCCCACCAGCGGGCAGATCTACTTTGAGGGCCAGCCGGTACAGATTCGTTCCCCGCAGGAAGCACGCGCCCTGGGCATTGAGACCGTCTACCAGGACCTGGCACTGGTCAACCAGATGAGCATCGCGCGCAACTTTTTCCTGGGGCGCGAGCCGGTTCGCCAGATCGGTCCAGTCCACTGGCTCGACATGCGGAAGATGAACGACCAGACATACCTGTCGTTGCGCGACATCGGCATCGAGATCCGCTCCCCCGTCGAGAAGGTCGGGAAACTCTCCGGCGGCGAACGGCAGTCTATCGCCATTGGCCGCGCGTTATTCTTCGGGGCCAGGCTGCTGATCCTCGACGAGCCGACGTCGGCGCTCTCGGTCGCCGAGACCCACAAGGTGCTCACGTACACCCTCAACGCCAAGGAGCGTGGGCTGTCCGTCATCTTCATCACCCACAACATCCATCACGTCTACCAGGTGGCCGATGCTTACACGATCATCCGGCACGGCAAGCGGGTGGGCACGTATACTAAAGCGGAACTCACGCCGGACGACATCGCCGCCCTGATCACGGGCGAGCGCGAATATTGACTAGATTCAAGGAGACAACATATGCCTGAGAGAAAAGCACCTGAAGGATTATTGCCCACCGACCAGCCGGACCTCTTTTTCGAGGACAACACGGTGGGCCGTTTGAAGAAGGCAGTATGGGATGCTAGCGACGAGGAGATTGATGCGATCCTGGCCGAGTACGGTATCCCATCGCCCGTCGAGTGGGCCAGGCCCGGCTCCTACATTCAGACGACGGTGCGCCACGAGGTGGTGGAAAACCGGCGCAAGAACGACGTCGTCCTGATCCCCGTCGGCTGCACCGAACTGCACGGCCAGCACACCGTCAGCGCGATGGACACCCTCTTCGTCAGCGCCATCTGCGAGGGGGTGCACCGCTACACGGCCAGGCAGGGCGCGCCGGTCAACCTGGCTCTGCCGCCGCTCATGTACGGCGCCCATCCTTACCATCACCTGGGGATGCCCGGCACTGTCATCGTGCGGGAGCACGTGGTGCGCGAGTTGATGCTCGACGTGATGCTGGGCCTGTGGAACGATGGCTTCCGCAAGCAGATCATCATCAACAACCACGGCCAGTTGTGGGTGCTGGAGGCGGCCGTCCAGGAGTTCCAGAAGCGCTACCAACTCCCCGGCCTCTTCCGCGTCATTGACTGGCACCGCGCGGTGCGCGAGTTCTTCCGCACTACCGACCGTGGCGGCAAGTGGGACACCAACTTTGTCCACGCCGACGAGTCCGAGACCTCGCTGGGCCTGCTGCTCTTCCCCGAGATGGTCCACATGGACCAGGCCGTGGACACCGAGGGCAAGAGTTACCTGCCCGATGGCCACTTCGACAAGTCGGTGGACCCCTTTGGGCGGCCCAGCCGCTGGTCGGAGGGAGAAGGCCACTTCCCCATCGAAATCAGCGGTACGCCGGAGGGGGTCGTGGGCAAGGCCACCCACGCCACCGCCTACAAAGCCAAGCGCCCCGTCGCCGCCATCCTGCGCTACCTGACGCTCTTGAACGACCAGATCCTGGAGGCGTTCCCCGCTGGCACCCTCCCGCCGGTCGAAGAGGTCACGCTGCGTACTGCCAAGGAGATGGAACCCTTCTTGCGCGAGCCCTTCAGCCCCGGCTGGCGGCCGGTGTACGCCCTCCCGCGCATTGGACAGGGCACCGAGGTGTAATAAGAAAAGACCTGGCAGGTTGCGGGTGAGTACACCCGGGCAACCTGCCAGGTCTGTGAGGAACATCTTATGAAGTTCAGCATCGTTCTCTCCGCCCAACCTACCCGCTTCGAGGCCGTCGCCTTCAGGGGCGATTTCGAGCACAACCTGGCCCGCATCGCCGCGCTGGGGTACGACGGCGTCGAACTGGCGATCCGCGATCCGGGCCTGATGGACTATGGATCGTTGCTGGCACTGCTGGACCGGCATCACCTGGCGGTGCCAGCCATCGGCACCGGCCAGGCCTGGGGCGAGGAGCACCTCTCGTTCACCGACCCTGACCCCGACGTGCGCCGGAGGGCCATCGAGCGGGCGTGCGCCCACATCCCCTTCGCGGCCCAGGTGGGAGCGCAGGTCATCATCGGCCTGCTGCGGGGTGTCGTGCAACCTGGCGTAGACCACACCCAGGCCAACAACTGGCTGGTGGAAGCCCTGCGCCGCTGCGCCGACGCCGCCACCTCGGCCGGGGTCAAGTTCTGCCTGGAGCCGCTCAACCGGTACGAGACCGGCCTGATCCACACCGTGGCTGAGGGGCTGGCGCTGATCGAGCAGGTGGGAGCGGAAAACTTTGGTCTCCTC
This sequence comes from Anaerolineae bacterium, assembly GCA_035529535.1. Taxonomy (GTDB): domain Bacteria; phylum Chloroflexota; class Anaerolineae; order B4-G1; family B4-G1; genus DATKWP01. The sequence continues at coordinate 9,633 of DATKWP010000366.1, forward strand.
TTGGACACGTTCCACATGAACATCGAGGAGCCCAACCTGGCCGGCGCCATCCGGGCGGCCGGGGCGCGGTTGTTCCACTTTCACGTCGCAGATTCCAACCGCTGGCACCCCGGCGCCGGTCACGTGGACTTTGGCCACCTGCTGGCCGTTCTCGAAGAGGCCGGCTACACCGGCTACGTCTCGGGCGAGTTCCTGCCGCTGCCGGACGCGCTCACGGCGGCGGAACGCGCCATCTTCCACTTGCGAGCAGTCGCGCCGTCATAGACGCATTGTAGACACATCGCAAACGCATCGCAGACTACATCACAGACACATTACAGACTACACCATGGCCGCATCGTAGACTACATCACAGACACATTGCAGACTACACCATAGCCACATCGCAGACTACGTCGCAGACGCATCACAGACTACACCATGGCCACGTCGCAGACTACATCACAGACGCATCGTAGACACATCGCACGACGGCGCGCTCTCAATCAGGAGCCCGATCCCATTGGGGTCGGGCTCCTGACCTCATCTCGATTGGGATGCCCGGACTTGTCCGGGCACACTCTCCTGCTCCCTGATCACTGCTCCCCGATCCCTGTCTCCTCCAGCTCAAGCGGATCGAACACCAGCACCCGTCCGCCTGCCGCGTCGGTCACGTAGATGGTGCCATCCTGCGCCACCGCAATGCCCCCCGGCAGGGCGAACGAACGTTCGTCGAAACCGTACCGGCCGAACGAAAGCACGTAATTGCCCAGGCTGTCGAACATCAGCACCCGGTAGTGACCCGGGTCTGTGACGTAGACGTACTCGTTGTTGTCCACCGCCAGGTAGGGCTTTTCGTCGGGCAGCCCCGTATCCCACCCGACGATCGGCCACTGGCGCAGGTACGTGCCGTTGCTGTTGAACACCTGCACGCGCCGGTTCCACGTGTCGGCGACGTAAACCTCGCCACCTGGGCTAATGGCGATCCCTACCGGCTCGTCCAGGTAGCCGTCCAGCACCCCTCCCCCGCCCCACTGAGACGCAAACTTCCCATCGGGCTCAAAGACCTGCACCCGTTTGTTCCCCGTATCGGTCACGTAGACCCGTCCGTTGGGGCCGACGGCGACGCCGCGCGGGCCATAGAACGCGCTTTCTCCACCTGCGTCTTGGGGGCCGTACTGGCCGAATATGCCCCAGGCCGCCACCAGGTTTCCTCCGGCGTCCAGTTTCTGGATGCGATGGTTCCAGGTGTCCGCCACGTAGATCGTGCCGTCGGGGGCCACCGCCACGTCCCACGGCTGGTTAAAGCCTTGCGCCTCCCCCACCTCCGTCTCGGCTGTCGAGTGTTCTCCCCAGGCAGCCACGAACTGGCCGTCGGCAGTGAATTGCTGGATCCGGTGGTTGTCGGAATCGGCGACGTAGATGAACCCGTCCGGCCCGACCATGATCCCGTGCGGGCCCTGGAACTGGCCCGGACCTGCCCCCTGGCTCCCGAAGACCTGCCGGGCGGCCAGGTCCAGCCAACCCTTGGCGTACGGGTCGGTGGGGCCGATTTCCACCGGTTCGGTGGTGCCCAGGTCCCACATCTGCTCCACCACGTCGCGGCGGATGTAGAGGCGAAAGTCGGCACGCAACGGCCACTCGTCGAGCGTGTGCTTCGTGCCAGTCACCTCGTCGTAACGGCGATAGTCCCGGTCGTACCAGATGTCCAACCACGCGGCGCGTGTCTGCGGGTCAACGATGGCCTGCCGGATACGCTCCCAGGTCAGGTTGCGGTAGTCCTCGATCGGCCACCACAGATACGTGTACCGGTTGACCACGTAGTTGTCGGCCATGTAGGGAGCCACCTCGTCCCATTGATCCTGCCCCGCGATGACCACGGGAGCGTCCAGGGCCTCCCGCGAAGGCTGCTCGCCGTAAAAGGCCGCGTTGCGGTAGTTGCGCAGGTACCAGTAGAACACCGTGGAACCGTCGGACCCGTAGGCCACCTTGATCAGGTTCGGGCCGCCCGCCACGCGGCGCGAGAGTTCCTCGATCTGGTCCATGGCCTGCTTGACCGCCGGGCCGGAGTGGGCATAGACCAGGAACTCGGTCGGATAGTCGCCGTTGACGTAGCAGAAGCGCCAGGTCGTGTGGATGGTGAGGAACACCGGCACCAGGATCAGGACGATGACCAGCACGCGCCAGGCCACACGCCACCCGCTGCGCCACATCAAGTACCCCAATCCTGCGCCAAAGGCCAGCACTCCCAACAGTCCTCCCAGGAATTGGCCGGTGGTGTTCAACTGCGCCAGCTCGTATCCCCGGAACGGGCCGGCCGACGCCGCACTGACGAACACCACCAGCGCTGCCACGAACGGCGGAACCGTCAGCGCCAGCAGCCAGGCCTGCTTCTGGAACACCCGTCGCCAGTCGGTCCCCTCGATCAGCCGCCCGACCAGCCAGCCAGAGAGCAGGATCATCGGCAGCGCCACGTGGGTGGTGAGCCAGGGCATCTTTTCTCCGGCGTACGAGTACGCGACCCACGCCACCACGATCCACCACAGGAGGAAGGGAAGAAATGAGGAATGAGGAATGAGGAATGAGGATTGCGGATCGGAGATTGGAGATTGGAGATTGGAGGAAACGCCCTCCCGCTCCCCCTCGGGGAGCGGACCGGGGTGAGGGGC
>DATKWP010000367.1:0-7256 GCA_035529535.1 Anaerolineae bacterium
GTCGCTGGGGACGACCACTGTCATGTGGGGCAGGCTGCGCATGGTGGCGACGTCGGTGATGGAGTGATGGGTGGGGCCGTCGAAGGAATCCGACAGCCCGCCGTACGCGCCCATCAGTTTGACGTTGGCCCGTCCGTAGCATAGGTGCGTGCGCACCATCTCCAGCGCGCGGGTGGCGAACAGGAAGGCGAAGGTGTTGGCGAAGGGAATCTTGCCAGAGCAAGCCAGCCCCACCGCCACGTCCACCAGGCACTGTTCGGCAATCCCCACGTTGTAGAAGCGGTCGGGAAAGGCCTCCTGAAACATATAACTGAAATCTGAGTTCGAGACGTCGGCGCTGAGCACGACCACGTCGGGGTTGGCCTGGCCCAGGCGGACCAGCGCTTCGCCGTAGGCCTTGCGCATCGAGACTAATTCTGCCATCGCCTCAACCCCTCCTCCAGTTCGGCCAGCGCCCGTTCGTACTGCTCCTGGTTCGGGGCCATCCCGTGCCAGCGGTGGTCGTACTCCATAAACGAGACCCCCTTGCCCTTGGTGGTGCGGGCGACGATGACGCTGGGCCGGGCGTGCACCTCGCCGGCGCGGTCGAGCGCGTCCAGCACCTCGCCCACGTTGTGGCCGTCAATCTCCTGCACGTGCCAGTTGAACGCCTCCCACTTGGCCGCAATCGGCTCGGTGGGCATGACGTCGGCGGTGGCGCCGGTCTGCTGGATGCCGTTATAGTCCAGGATGGCGGTGAGGTTGCCCAGGCGGTATTTGGCCGCCGTCATGACCCCCTCCCAGACCACGCCGGCGTTGATCTCGCCGTCGCCCAGGACCACGTAGACGCGGGCGGCCGAGGCCCGTGCCGAGGGCGCTGAGCCTTGCGAAGGTTTCAAACCTTCGCAAGGCTTAGGCATTCCCTTCAACGCCAGCGCCATCCCCACCCCGACCGCGATACCGTGGCCCAGGGGGCCCGCACAGATCTCGATGCCCGGCAATTTCAGCCGGTCGGGGTGCCCCTGCAAGCGGCTGTCCAATCGGCGAAAGGTCATCAACTCCTCGACGGGGAAAAAGCCCCGGTGGGCCAGGCAAGTGTACAGCATGGCACAGGCATGGCCCTTGGAAAAGAGCAGCCGGTCGCGCGCGGGCCAATCAGGGTCCGCCGGGTCAACCCGCAGGTGGTGGAAGTAGAGCGCAGCCAGGATTTCGGCGCACGAAAAGGCCCCGCCGATGTGGCCCGACTGTACACTGTGGACCATCTTCAACACCTGGATGCGGAACGCCTGAGCCCTGGCCGACAGATCGCGGATCAGCGCTTCTGAGTGATAATGCATGTACGGTGCTACCTCCGTGGTCCGTGTTTCGTGGTGCGTGTTGCGTCTTCCGTGTTCCGTGCCCCACGCACTACGCAACACGCAACACGTTTCACGTTTCACGTTTCACGTCCCCACATTCCTGATGTTCCCCAAATCCCCCGTTTTCGCCGCCTGGAGCACCGGCCTCATGTATTCGTCCACCATCTCGGCAGTCAGCGGCACCGGCATGTTTTCCAACTTCATCTTGAGTTGGGGGTCCCTGGCCGCGGTCAGGGCGCGCTCAATGTGGGTATCGCTAAAGCCCGGCACTTGCTCCAGCGTGGTTGGGAAACCGATGCGCTTCTCGAAAGCGATCATCGCTTCGGCCACGGCCAGCCCCAGCGCGCGCCCGCTCAAACAGTCCACGTTCTCTTTCGTGTACCCTGCTTCCTCGAATATGTGGCCGACCAACCTGAGCGGTTCTTCGATGGCCGGGGCAAAGAAGACGGTGTAATATGGGTTCATGATCGCGCAGGCCCGCCCGTGGCTGAGAATGTCCACCAGCGAAAAACTGGTCAGGTGCCCGCCGTTGGTCCCGCCCAGCATGATGGCGTAGCCGCCCAGGTCGGTCGCCAGTCCCAGCGCCTCCCGTCCCTCGGTGTCTCGCGGATGGTCCATCACCCGCGGCAGGTACTCCACCACCAGGCCGATGCTCTGGCGGGCCACCTCTGCCATCTTCCCATAGTACGGTTTGCCGGCCGCCCCGTACAACACCTCCAGCGCGTGGGCGATGCCGTCCAGCGCCCCGTCGGCGGTCAACGAGGCCGGCGCTCCGAGCGTCACCGCGTAGTCGAAGACCGGCTGGAACGGGACGATGGCCTCGTCCACGATCAGTTTCTTCTGCCCGGTGGCCACGTCGGTGATGTTGGAGTACTTGGTCAGGTGAGCGCCGGAACTGGCTGCCGTCTGGATCGCTACGTGCGGCGTCAACTTGCCAGGCTCGCAGCCCTCGTCCCGGGGGAGTGGCTCGCAGCCCCCGTCCCGGGGGCGTCCCCTGTTCTTCCCGCTGTCCGCCAGGGCGCGCGTGACCAGCCCGGTGCCAAAGTAATCCTCGACGTCACCGCCCAGCGTGCGCAGCACCTCGGCCGCCTTGGTCGCATCAATGGTGCTCCCCCCGCCGAAACTGACGATCACCTGTGGCTCGAGTTCCGCCAACCCGGCGGTGATACGGGCCAGGTCCTCGCGGGGAGCGTTGGGCCGCGCCCCGGCGATCTCCCCCACCAGTGTCAGCCCGGCAGCCGCCAGCGATCGCTTGATCGTCTCCACGAACCCGTCGGAGCCCGGAAAGGCGTCGCGCACCAGCGCCGCTCGTTTTCCCAGCGTCGCCGCCGCTGCTCCTATGCGGGGCAATACCCCCATCCCGTAGAGATACTGGTCTCCCTTGAACTCGTACAGCAACGCCCGCGCCCGCTCAAAACTCGCCATCTTTCACAAGTTCTCCTCGATAATTGGATCGGACAACGTCAAGGCTCCCACCGGGCAGACCTCGACGCACAAGGGGCCTTCCGCTCGCCCGTCGCACAAGTCGCACTTGAGATAGCGGTCCTGGGCCTCGTGGTAGAAGATGGCTTGGTATGGACAGGCCTCGGCGCAAGCGCCGCATTGGATGCAATCCTCTTCGACGAGCACCGCCACCCCCCGGCCATCGCGCCGCATCGCTCCGCTTGGACAGGCCGGGATGCAGGCGGGCGCATCGCATTGCTGGCAGATGGTGATCTTGAACGTATAGCGGGCCATGTCCTTGTCCACCACCAGGCGGGCCAGGCTCGGGCCGCATTTCCCTTCGTGGTAGAGCGAACAGGCCAGGGTGCAGGCCTGGCAATCGCGGCAGAGGTCAGCCTCTGCGTGGATTCTCCTGGGTTCGGCCATCAGCCCCTCCCCTGGCCCTGCTGCGTGAGCACCTCTTCCTGGACCTGCCGGGCGTGCTCCAGGTGTTCCTGCATGGCGAGGCGTGCCCCTTCTGCGTCTTTGGCAATTCCGTTCTTTCACCTCGCCCAGGAACCTGGCCCCCTGCACGCCGTCCAGGGTACGATGGTCTACCGTCAGCGACAGGCTCATCATCGGGCGCAGGGCGACCACATCGTCCGGCAGCCAGATTGGTCATACCTCATACCGAAATTGTACCATGCCGACCGTCTCTGTCAACAGGTAAATCAGTGCAAACCAATCGTTGACAAACCGGGGTGATCGAAGTATGATCCCGGCACGCAGTATACCCAGGACTATGGGAAAGTGGCGCGGTCGTCCAGAAAGGATCGTACAGTGAACAAGCCGTGTTCAACCACGCCAGCCTATCCGCTCAGCGTCAGCGCCAACCAGAGGTACCTGGTGGACCAGCACGGCCTGCCGTGCCTGATCCACGGCGACACGGCCTGGTCGCTCATCTCGGCCTTGACCCGCGAGGAGGTCGAGCAATACCTGGAGAACCGGCAGCGCAAGGGGTTCAACGCGATCATCGTGAACCTGATCGAGCACAAGTTCAACGGCCCGCTGAACCGCTACGGCGAGGGCCCCTTCACCACGCCCGGCGACCTCACGGCCCCCAACGAAAAGTACTTTGCCTTCGCCGACTGGTGCATCGAGAAGGCGGCCGAGCACGGCATCCAGGCCTTCCTCGCGCCGCTCTACCTGGGGTACCCGCACCCGGCCGACGACGACGGTTGGTTCCACGAGGCCCTCGCCGCCGGTCCGGCCCGCTGCCGCGAGTACGGGCGATACGTCGGCCAGCGCTACGGGCGCTTCGACAACGTCGTCTGGCTGATGGGCGGTGACCGCAACCCCGGCGAGGCGCTGGACCACGTGGAATCAATCGTCGAAGGGATCAAGGAGTACGATGGCGGTCGAGTACGACCGCTTCGTCAGGTAAGCCCGCGCCACCTGTTTACCGCCCACACCTTGCCGGAACACTCGCCGGCGGTCGAGTACGCCCGCGGAGGCTGGCTCAACCTGAACGCCACGTACACCTACGAAATCGTCCACCGCAAGTTGCTGGCCGATTACAACCGCAGGCCGGTGAGGCCCTTCTTCTTGATCGAGTCCACCTACGAGGGGGAGCACAACGCCTCCGAGGTACAGATTCGCCGGCAGGCCTATTGGGCCATCCTGTGCGGCGGCTGCGGCCAGTTCATCGGCAACCGCCCCTTATGGCTGTTCGATCCCGGCTGGCAGGCGGCGCTGCACTGGCCTGCCTCGCAGGACATGGTCCACCTGAAGGCGTTGTTCACCTCGCGCGCCTGGTATGACCTGGTTCCCGACCAGGAGCACATCGCCATCACGGAGGGATTAGGCGAGTTCAGGGGGTTGAACACCCTGACCGCTGCCCGTACTGCCGATGGGAGCACCGTGATCGCCTACGTGCCCACCCGCCGTACTGTGACGGCCGATCTCTCCCAGGTGTCCGGCGAGAGGGCCAGAGGGTGGTGGTTTGACCCACGCACGGGCAAATCTACATCGGCGGGCGAGTTTCCCACGCGCGGCTGCCAGCGGCTGACCCCGCCGGGGGAAGGGGACTGGGTGCTGGTCCTGGACGACGCGTCCAGGGACCTGGCGGCGCCGGGTACGTGACGGTCCGTGTCCTATTCCGCGCCGCCTTTCTGGACGCCTGCGACGATGCGCTCCATGCGGCGGCCGTATTCGACGTAGGTGCGGAAGCGCTGCTCCTCGGGTGACGCGACCGACGCATCGTGGTGCACGACCGCCATGTGGGGCTCGATCGAAATCCCGCCGTCGTAGCCGCTCTGGAGCAGGTCGTTCACGATCCGCACCACGTCGCCGTCTCCTTCCCCGGGGTACGTGTACGTGATCTGCTGCGTGCCAGGGTCCCATACGCCGTCCTTGACGTGCACGTAGGCCACGTGCTCCTTCACGTGCGTGTAGAACTCCCAGGAGGACTGCTTGGGGTAGGGCCTGGGCCTGGCGCGATCATCGGTAAAGACCGGGTTCCCGGTATCAAAGACCAGTTTCAGGCCCGGCACGTGCTCGATCAGCCGCAGGGTGTGCTGCCAACTCATGCCGCCATAGTTCATGCAGTTCTCGTGGACGGGGGTGAGGCCCGCCTCGGTGAACATCCGGTGCAGGATGCGCACGCGGCGGAAACGCTCCTCCTCCATCTGGTCATCGCGGACGGGTACGTCCGTCGGCTCACGCTCGGGCAGCACGGCGTAACTCATGATGCGGATCAGGCGGGTCCCCAGCCGCTGCATGCGCGGGATGGCCCGCCCGACCTCTGCCAGCGTGACGTCGAACGGGTCGGCGATGCTCTTGCCCCAGTTGGCGATGGCCGAGCCGAAGCAGTTGATCTCCACGCCTGCGTCCTGGAGTTTGCCAACCACCTCCTCGAACGCTTCATCCGAAATGTCGTGGATGTTGGTCCCGTTCACGCTGCGCGCCTCGATGGTTTTCCAGCCCAGTGTCTTCGTCGCCCGGATCTGTCCCTCGATGTCCGGTGCGGCTTCGTCTGCGAATCCTGTCAGGTACATCGTCCTGCCTCCCAATTGACTCGATTTCCTGTGTCACCCTGAGCGGAGCGAAGGGTCTCTGCCCCCGGCAAGCGAGATTCTTCGCTTCGCTCCGGGTGTACCCACCCGCAATGACAGCGGTGGAGCTAGGGTTTGGAAAACGACTTGTGGACGTCCACTTGCGCTTCCACGGCCTCCCCTTTCACGAAGGTCGAGGTCGCGATCAGCTTCTTCAGTTCCCGCTCAAAGGCCCGGCCGTCCAGCGGCAGCGTGACGGGCTGGCCAGTGAGCGAGGAATAGAGCATGGCGTTGGCCAACTCCACGGAATGGAGGCCTTGCTCCGCCGGGGCGATCAGCGGCGCACCCTCCCGGATGGCGTCCGCAAAGTTCTCGAGGATTTCCATGTGTTCGCCGCCTGGGCCCTCGACCGGAACGTCCACCACTTGCACGCCGGGCCTGGCAAAGGACTCCCTGGAGGTCTTGAGGAACTCGCTCGCCGGGACCTCGTTGCGGGTGAAGGTGAGCGTCCCGTGTTCCAGGACCAGTTTGCCCTTGTCGCCCGCAATCTCGAAGCGGTTGGTGCCGGGGGCCTCGCCCGTCGAGGTGATGAAGGTGGCGGTGCACCCGCCCGGGTACTCCATGTAGGCGGTCACCTCGTCCTCGACCTCAATGGTATGTCGCTTGCCGAGGCTGCAGAAGCCCCACACCTTGGTCGGCATGCCACACATCCACTGCAAGAGGTCCAGGTTGTGCGGGCACTGGTTCAGCAGCACCCCGCCCCCCTCGCCGGCCCAGGTGGCCCGCCAGCCGCCGGAGGCATAGTAGGCCTCGGTGCGGAACCATTCGGTGATGATCCAACTGATCCGCTGGAGCGGGCCCAGTTCCCCTTGTTCCACCATGGCCTTGATTTTCTGGTAGTGGGGGACTGTGCGCACGTTGAACATGGCGGCGAAGACCAGTCCCGTGCCCTGGTGCGCGGCGATCAGCCGCTCGCAGTCGGCCTTGTGCACCGAGATGGGCTTTTCGACCAGCACGTGGTGGCCCGACTCTAGCGCGGCGATGCCGATGGTGGTGTGGGCGTAGTGGGGGGTGGCGATCAACACTGCCTCGCACACCCGATCCTTGAGCAGGGCGGCGGAGTCGAGATAGGCGGGGCAGCCGTACCGCTCGGCGGCGGCCCGCGCCCGCTCCGGGATGACGTCGCACACGGCAGTCAACTCGACTTTGTCTGATTTGGCGATGTTCTCCAGGTGCAGGTTGCCGATGACGCCGATGCCGATCAGGCCCAACTTGATTTTGCGCATGTTGACTCCTTGGTGCTAACTCAATCCCATCGCCCGCAGGTTGCGGTAACTGATGGCCAACGACTCGAAGGGGTCGCGCACGTAGCAGTCATCCTGCTCGATCAGGTACCACTGCACGCCCCCCTCCTCTGCCGCCTGGAGGATGGCCGGCCAGTTCA
>DATKWP010000368.1:0-3606 GCA_035529535.1 Anaerolineae bacterium
GGCGACGTGATCGGCGGATTGTCGAATGCCCGCCGCGTGCGGCCCGATCAGGACGTCAATGGCATCCGCTGCCGCCACTACAAGTTCAACGAGACGGCATTGGTCTGGCGTGGGTTTTCCAAGGCCGAGGGAGAAGTGTGGGTGGCCGTGGAGGGAGAGTACGTCGTCAAGTACACGCTGCAGGCTGAGGGCAAGGATCCTGCCAGCGGGAAGGAAGGGCATCTCGACTGGGTGTACGAGATCCGGGACGTCAATGAGCCGATACCCATCGAGCCGCCGGCCGGATGTGGGGCGGCGGAGAGCGAGTACCCCATGATGCCCGATGCTACGGACGTAAGCACGATGGAGAACGTGGTGATGTATACGTCGGCCAGTTCTCTGGACGACGTGCTGGCTTTCTACAAGGGGCAAATGCCGGCCAATGGTTGGAGTGAAACGGGGGATTCCTTCACCAGCGAAGGCACGGCGATGCAGAGTTACACCAAGGAGGGAGTGACCGTCAGCCTTGCCTTGACCGAGCAGGATGGGAAGGTGTCGGTGCTCATCATGGGCCAGTAGTGGGACGCCCCCGGGACGGGGGCTGCGAGCTGTGGTGTGGGACGCCCGCGGGACGGGGGCTGCGAGCCGCGGTGAGAGACGCCCCCGGGACGGGGGCTGCGAGCGTTGGACTCGGGCTGCGAGCCTTTGTCTGCGCAAACGGATGGGCAGGCCGTCCTCTCGCCAGGGCGGCCTGCCTTTTTCTTGCCAGCCTCGCCTTTCGGGATACAATACGGGTCTATCACGCGACGAAAGGAACTGAGGATGAGCACCAGTCTCGATCAACAATGCATCAACACGATCCGCACATTGGCGATGGACGCCGTCCAGAAGGCCGACTCCGGCCACCCCGGGCTGCCGATGGGGATGGCCGACGTGGCCTACGTGCTCTGGACCCGCTTCCTCAAGCACAATCCAACCGATCCCGCCTCGCCCGACCGGGACCGGTTCGTCCTTTCGGCCGGGCACGGCTCGATGCTGCTGTATAGCCTGCTCCACCTCACCGGCTACGACCTGCCGCTGGAGGAACTGGAGAGCTTTCGCCAGTGGGGCAGCCGCACGCCCGGCCATCCTGAGTATGGCCTCACCCCGGGCGTCGAGGCCACCACTGGCCCATTGGGGCAGGGTTTCGCCAACGGCGTAGGAATGGCGATCTCCGAGCGGTTCCTGGCGGCGACCTTCAACCGGCCCGGGTGCCCCATCTTCGATCACTACACCTATGCCATCGTCTCCGACGGCGACCTGATGGAGGGGGTGAGTCACGAGGCGGCTAGCCTGGCCGCTCACCTGGGGCTGGGCAAACTCGTCTACTTTTACGACGACAACGAGATCTCGATCGAGGGTTCGACGGACCTGGCCTTCACCGAAGACGTCCCGGCCCGTTTCCGGGCCTACGGCTGGCACGTGCAGGAGGTGGGTGGGTACCACCTGGAGGAGATCGGTGCGGCTATCCATACTGCCCAGCAGGAGACGGAACGCCCCTCACTCATCGTCTGTCACACCCACATCGGCTACGGCAGCCCGCACAAGCAGGATACGGCCGATGCCCACGGGGCGCCATTGGGAGAGGAGGAGGTCCGGCTGACCAAGGAGGCCCTGGGCTGGCCGCCCGACGCGCACTTTTTCGTCCCCGACGAGGCGCTGGCGGTGTTCCGGCAGGCGGTCGAGCGGGGACGGCAGGCCCAGGCCCAATGGCGTGAGGCCTTCGAGCGCTATCGGGCCGCATATCCCGACGAGGCGGCGCTATTGGAGACGCTGTGGGCGGGCAAGTTGCCTGAAGGGTGGGCCGACGCGCTGCCCAGGTTCTCTCCAAACGATGGCTCCCTGGCCACGCGCAACGCATCGGGGGCGGTACTGAACGCGCTCGCGCGAGTGCTGCCCACGTTGATCGGCGGTTCGGCGGACCTGGCTCCCTCCACCAACACGCTGCTCAAGGGGTACTCGGATTTCCAGCGGGCGACTCCCGCCGGGCGCAACTTCCACTTTGGTGTGCGCGAGCACGCGATGGGGTCCATCCTGAATGGGATGGCGTTGCACGGTGGGATATTGCCTTACGGCGCTACCTTCATGGTCTTTTCGGACTATATGCGCCCGCCGGTGCGCCTGGCGGCCATGATGCACCTGCCGGTCGTGTACGTGTGGACCCACGACACGGTGTGGGTGGGTGAGGACGGCCCGACCCACCAGCCGGTCGAGCAATTGGCGGCGTTGCGGGCGATCCCCAACCTGGTCATCATCCGCCCGGCCGACGCCAACGAGACCGCCGCGGCGTGGCGCGTGGCATTGGAGCGGCGGGATGGCCCCACGGGGCTGGCGCTCACGCGCCAGAAAGTGCCGGTGCTGTTCGAGACGAACCGGGATGCGGCCCAGACGGTCGCGCGGGGGGCCTACGTGCTGGCCGATAGTTCCGGCATCCCCGACGTGCTTCTCATCGCCAGCGGCTCGGAGGTGCACCTGGCACTGGCAGCCCGGGACGTGCTGGCCCAGCGGGGCATCGCGGTGCGGGTGGTGAGCATGCCCAGTTGGGAGCTCTTTGAAGCGCAGCCGGCCTCGTATCGGGACGCGGTGCTGCCGCCGCAGGTGACGGCCCGGCTGATCATCGAGGCCGGGGTGACGCAGGGGTGGGAGCGGTACGCCGGCCCGGCCGGGGACGTGATTGGGCTGGAGCACTTTGGGGCCTCGGCCCCCTACAAGGTGTTGATGGACAAGTTCGGTTTCACTGCTCAGGCGGTGGTCGAGCGAGCACTGAGGCTGCTGGGGTGATCCAGGAGGAGTGGATGGTTGACGCGGACGCACATCCGGTCACGTACGTGGGCTACTATGACAGCGAGTGCCGCCCGCTGCGCGGCGTGGTGCCGGTGGAGGAGGTGATCACGCTGCACGTCAACGGCCAGCCGCTGGTCAGCCTGATGTGCACACCGACCCAATTGGAGGACCTGGCGTTGGGCTTTCTGTTCAACGAGGGACTGGTCAATGGGCTGGAGGAGGTGGCGGTGCTGGAGGTGTGCGGCGGGGGGCGGTGCGTGGACGTGTGGCTGGAGCACGACGTCGAGCCGCCCAAGTTGCGCGTCATCACGTCCGGCTGCTCGGGCGGCACCACGTTCGAAGACGTGGCCGGGGCACAACACCGGGTGGAATCGAACGCGCGGGTCACGCCACGCCAGGTGGCGCGGTTGGTGCTCAAGTTCTCGCAGGCCACCGCGCTCTACCGGCGGGCAGGCGGGGTGCACGGGGCGGCGCTGGCCGAGGGAGAGCAACTGCTGTGTATGGCGGAGGACGTCGGCCGCCACAACACGCTCGACAAGATCACGGGGGCGTGCCTGCGGCAGGGCCAGCTCATGGCGGATCGCACCCTGCTTACCAGCGGGCGGATCAGTTCCGAGATGGTGAGCAAGGCGGCCCACATGGGAATTCCCATCGTCATCTCGCACACGTCACCGACCTCGCTTTCGGTGCAACTGGCGCAGGCGTGGAACGTCACGCTGATCGGCTACACGCGGCGGCACAGTTTCCGCGTCTATGCGGGCGCGGAGCGGGTCGTCGCGGCGGATGAATAGATCGGTTTCTGCA
>DATKWP010000369.1:0-4453 GCA_035529535.1 Anaerolineae bacterium
CTTGCAGATGCAGGACAGCGGCGGCGCTGACCTGGGCGGCCCGCAGGAGGTTGCCAACGGCGGCGCGGCGACGAGGACGTGGGCCCCGTTCCAGGTGGACGTGACGGATGCGATTGGCCTGTACAATCGCCGTGGCCAGGATGTGCGGATCCGTCTCTACGGTACGCACGATGAAGACTACCGCGACACCTGGTTCTACCTGGATGCGCTGGAGTGCCAGGTGTGTACCGGATGGCCGATTCCGGAACCGGTCGCGGGCACTGCCTCGGTCGGTGGGGACGTACGGGTGTTGGTGGGCGGTATCCCCCGCACCCTGCAGGGAGTGGATGTGTGGGCTTACAGCCCAGGTGGTCGAGTCTATCACACGGTGACCATTCAGGATGGTACCTATCGTTTCTACAATGTCCCGCCGGGCGCCTATACCGTCTACTCGGAGATGTGGATCGGGGGTGGAGGGCGCTTCGCGACGACCACGCTGACGCTGGGGGCGGACGAACGCAACTACAACGTGAACTTGTTCTTGTTGTAGGCGCTGCAGAGGTGGCGACAGTGGAAGGATTGAGAAATATCAGGCAGAGTGCGGCGATCGTGTTGGCAGCCGGGCTGGCGGCGGTGGCGCTGGCAGCGGTGTTGTGGGCCGTAGCAACAGCCGCCCCGCTGGGTTTTCTCCACGTGCGCTTCAACCTCTCGCAGACGCCGGCAGGCGTCTCGGCCCAGCCCGACCTGGCGGTCAATGCCGGTGGAAACTGGGTAGCGGCGGCTTGGACAGAGGAATACAAGAGCGGCACCGGGCAGGCCAAGGGCCACGTCTATCTGCGGGCGGCTCCCGAGGTGGGGGCCGGCTGGGGTAGCACGATGCGGGTCTTCACCGGCACCGATTCCGCCTGTGCTGTTGACGCGGCTGTGGCGATCACCGATACTACGGCCCACGTGGCCTACGTCGTGTTCAACGATACCTGCGCCAACCCCTCGCAGATCCAGGTACGTCATCGCACCTGCTCTTTGGCCCAGGGGCGGTGCAGCTCCCAGGAAGACTCGGTTACTTCAGTAGGTGCGCTCTTCAACAAGATCACCTGGGTGGACCTGGCGCTGGATGCGGCAGGAAAACCTCACATCGTATGGCCTCAGTATGATAAGGATGGTAAACAAGGCCGGATCTACTACCGGGGAGCCTTCGGAGACCACTGGACCGGCCTGGAACCCGTGGCTTCGACTGGTGACAATCATGCGCCAGCCATTGCCTACGCCGACAACTACTTGCACGTGGTATGGACGGACCAACTGGTGCAGGGGGACGAGACCAGGCGTGGCATCTACTACCGGCGACGACCCACCTCCGGGCCAGGTGCAGCCTGGGAATCCTCGACGACGATTTGCCCGCGACAGGTTGGACCGAACAACCCGGACGTGGCGGCGGGGTCAGGCAAGGTCTTCGTGGTGTGGGACTGGTGCTCTTTTTACGACCCTGTTACCGGGTCTTGTGTGCAGTACAAATTGGTCTACCGGCGCTCCAACGACAGTGGGGCTCACTGGGGCATTGATGGCGAGCAGATTCGTGAGGTTGGGACGGACTATCTGTATTATGGCCCGGATGCGTTGACCCAGTATGACTCGCTGGATGACCTGGCAAGCCGGGGTGAGTATCTCGTGGACCTCCAGCCATCCATCGCGCTGAACCGCTATGGCCGGCTCGCGGTCGCCTGGCAGGCGGACCGTAGCGGAGGGGATGGTACAGACTATACGATCTACTATAGTTACGCTCTTACCGGTACGGACTGGATCACCCGTACTGTGCTGTACGATGGCCAGCCGACCATGTGGAGCGCGCCGGTCGTTGGCGTGGGAGAACCGACGCCCGGTGAGCCGCACCTGCACTTCGCCTATATGCAGAGACTGGGTGCCGCTGCCTGGGAAGTCTATTACGACAGCAATGAGAGTGGCAATTACCCTCACCGCTACCTGCCCCTCGTGATGAGGGCATATCTGCACTGATGGAGCCGTTAGGATCTCGAGTGGAGAGGCGTGGGATGGGAAGGCCGGGTATGCGTAGGCTACTGTGGTTGCTGTTTGGCCTGGTCCTGCTGGTCATTGTGGGAACCTTGATCTATGGTTGGCTGGTCGGGCCGGCTGTTTCGCCTGCCGCGGGAATGGCTCCGCAGACCGTCACGGCCCGGCAGGCATTGGCTCCTGCGGCTGAACTGGCCGGGCAATGGCGGGAGGATGCACGCCTGGCGGCGGTCTATGCGCGTTGGCCGGTGGCTGAGATGCAGGAGGAGGGCCGGGTCGAGTGGACGTTCCAGTTCTTTTCACCTTCCACCCAGCGCCTTTCCCTGATCGCGGTGGCTGGCGGAAAGGCACGCCTGGTGCGGGAAAGCCTCAGTCCCTATCCACTATCTACGTTCTCTCCTGAAGAGTGGCGCATGGACAGCGACCGGGCGTTGCAGGCGTGGTGGAACCGTGGAGGAGAGGACCTGGTGGCGCGGCGCCCGGATGCCGACCTGGCAATGCAGTTGCGCATGCCGGATGAGGGAGGTGGGCAGCCGCTCTGGACTGTGGTGGGATCGCTGTCCGGTACGGAGGCCACCGTGATCGTCGCAGTCAATGCGACCACCGGTGTACTGGTGAAGTAGGGGAAAGGGTGATATACTGGATGAGAAGCGACGCTGCTGGTAATCGTGGGGGGAGGGCCGGGATGAACAAGCGGAGAACGGGACGGGGCCAGGCGCTGCTGGAACTGGCCGTCATCTTGCCTGTGCTCTTGATTCTGCTGATGGGGCTCGTAGAGATCGGGTACGCGCTGCGGGATTACCTGATCGTCGTCAACGCCTGCCGTGAGGGCGGCCGTTTCGCGGCCCGCGGGCGTTTCGCCCTTGAAGATGTCGGCCAGCGGGTGGTGATAGCCGGCGGGATCGTCCGCCAGGGCAATCCCCCCGCCGACGTGCCGTTCCTGCGCACACGTGGCACGCTAGACCCGAATACGGGTATCTTCGTGACCATCATTCCGATGGATGGTGCCGGCGACGTGGACCCCATTGCAGTGACTACTTACTACTCCGGCGTAGTTCCGAGCCAGGCAGGCGGGGTGCGCCCCATTCTGTCTGCGGATTCCGCGATTTCGATGACCCAGATTGTCCAACGCCACGGCCCGGCTACACGACAGATCAATGACGCGCGTGAGGCGGCCGGGTACGAGCGGATGGACAATCGCATCGTGGTAGTAGAGGTCTTCTTTATGCACCATCCGCTGTGGAACGCCCCCTTCGTTCCGCTGCCTGATCCCTGGATGATGCGCGCACAGACGGAAATGCGGGTGGTCACCGACCGTGGAACTCTCCAGTGATAGACGCCGAATTCGGTTGGAGGTAAGGATGAACAAGGTAATTGCACAATGGTGGCAGAGGCTGCAATTCAGGCGGATAATGGGTGGGCACCAGGCGGGGCAGAGCCTGGTGATCATCACGTTCGCCTTTATCGGAATCATGGCCTTCGTGGGTCTGGCCATTGATCTGGGGTGGGTCTACGTTCAGCGCGTGCGGGTGGCGCAGGCGGCCGACGCGGCAGCACTGGCAGGGGCATCGGAATTGCCACTGGAATCAGCCGCACGGACGCGGGCGTTGGTATACCTGCAAGAGAATGGGTATGACTATACTGAGAGTGACGTGCGGCTGGTCGTTGACGGTTCCCCTGTCTCGGGCCCGTCGGAGGAGGAGGCGCGTGCCATCATCTGGCTGGACAGCGCTTATTCGCGCGATACCAGCCGTACACCGGCTGAGCAATTGAATACCGCCGACCGTCTCCGCGTCAGAGTCAGTCAGATGGTCTCCATGACCTTTATGCAGTTCATTGGTTTCCGCCAGGTCCCGGTCGAGGCCAGTGCCGAGGCCGAGAACATCAACAACATTGATACCGTCATCGTCTACGACAAGTCTGGCTCGATGGAGTTCGACACCCTGTGCTACGGCTGTTGGGAACAGTCGGCCGAGCAGTACCCCAACGGGAATATTTTCCCGCTGCCCTGGTCCACTTCCACAGTTGAGGCGGCAGACCATTGCTCAGGTCAAAACATCTACTACAATATGGGGGGGGCCTACTATATCGTCATCGAAGCCGAGGAATATTCGCGGCTGAACATGTCGCTCGACCCCTCGGGCCTGGCGCCCTATCAGACGTTCTGGGTCTTGCAGCGCAATACGCGCAATGTTGATGCAAATGAAGCGGTCGGCGCGCTGGGACGGGACGTGCGCGGTGCCTATATCTCGCACCATCCCTTCGCCGACTATACACAGGGTACCGGTGGAGCGGGTGTGGCGTGTACCTGGGCCGATCTCTTGGATGGGGAATACTGCCGGCGTGGTTTGCCGGCGGGCGGGCCGTTTCCTGCCCCGCGCGCCGACTATGAGTTCAGTGTGCCCCAAGGCGGCAATTACTACATCCACCTTCGTGGCCAGGGAGG
>DATKWP010000370.1:0-2073 GCA_035529535.1 Anaerolineae bacterium
AGGTGCGCCTTTGCGTTTCATGGGCATCCTCTACGTGACCGTCGCCGGCGTGGGGGGTGACACTGTCCGGTGCCCCACCGGCAGCAAGGGGTCGTGGGAACTGACGACGATGGCCTCGGCCCTATACCGTGGCTGGTAGACGGCGAGCCACGCGGCGTGGGGGGCATAGGTGAGAGCCAGCGCGGTGTAGAGCCAGAGTGGCAGTTTTCCACTCAGCACCACGCCCTGGCCGGCCGGGATGGGAGGCGTGGCCAGCCCCTCGGCCTCGGCATAATCCAGGTGCGCTCTGGTGATCTCGAACGCCAGGTGGACGTGGCCGGGCTGGGGCTGCGGGTGGACCTGCACCGGAGCATCTGCCGGGGGTGTGCCCAGGCACAGCGTGGGTGGCTTCACCCAGCCCAGACGCACGTCGAATTGGTAGAAAGGCTCAGGATGAGCGAGCAGGGCTACCGCTGCGTAGAGCCAGTTGGGTCCCCGGCCGTAGAGCCCCACAGGGGTGGCCTCGGGCAGATAGTCGAGCACCGCAGGCAAGAATTGGGGCTCCCAGTCGGCCCTGTCACCGGTAAATGGGACGCCGAGCGTGTGCGCCAGGCGATCCAGGTCAATCGCAGTTTCGACCGGCGCGGAGGTGAGGTGAGAACGGCGCAACCTGTCGGGGTCATAGGCAAAGAGGCGTTCGATACGCTCGACCAGCGCCTCGAACGTCGGGCCGCCGACCGGCTGCCCCCATGCCAGCCCGGCCATCACCCCCGTCAACACCGGTTGCGCAGCGGTCACCTGGCTGGTGCCGCGCAGTTTCGACCGGCGCGGAGGTCAGGTGAGAACGGCGCAACCTGTCGGCATCGTAGGCAAAGAGGCGTTCGATACGCTCGACCAGCGCTTCGAACGTCGGGCCGCCGGCCGGCTGCCCCCATGCCAGCTCGGCCATCACCCCCGTCAACACCGGTTGCGCCGCCGTCACCTGGCTGGTGCCGCGCAGTTCCGAGCGCAGGTCGGCCAGCAAGACCAGATGGTGCTGCTCCACCAACTCCAGCCACGCGGCGTGAGCGGGTTCGTCTGGCGTGAGCAGCACGGCGTGGGTGCAGTGGTCGAAGATGGTTTCCTGCCAGGGGGTGGGGCGGCCGCCGACGTCCACGATCAACGGCAATGGGCGGTGGGCCAGGCTCGCGCAGACGTGTGCGACGAACGCAGGCGTCCAGGTCCGGGGGATCCGAATCGTGCGCACCAGGCTCGGGTCGGCTTCGCTGACCCAATCGCCCTCTCCGTCGGGAGCCGCCCGCAGGACGTAGTGCTGGACGCCCCGTTCACGTAACGCCTGGGTAAGGTTGTAGGTTAACACGGACTTGCCACTGTTGGGAGGTCCCCCAATCAGCACCGCTGGAAAGAGTTCCATGATGCCATTTCCTTTCAAGTAAGCAGTGAGGAGGATGGACGATGGCGAACCCCACGACCGGCAGTACGCTGGTCGCCACGATGGCCGGTGGCCCGCAGATCGTGACCTTCGCGCTGGATGAGTTGCTCCGGCGAGGCGAGGTGATTGACGAGGTGATCGCGGTCCACCTGTCCCCCCAGGCCGACTCGCTCACCGGGCTCGCGCTGGTCAAACTGGCGGCCGAATTCCCGGACGGTCGCTACGCCGGTCATCCCTGTCACCTGCACTTTTTTCCCATCCGCCAGGGTGGGCAGCGGTTGGACGACATCCGCGACGATGCGGCGGCCGACGCTGCCTGGAGCGCCATGTACGAACTGATCGCTTCCCTGAAGACCCAGGGCCAGCACCTGCACGTGTGCATTGCAGGCGGACGGCGCATGCTGGCCTTGCTCGCCATGAGCGCGGCCATGTTGCACTTTGACCACCACGACCGCCTCTGGCACATGTATACGCCGCCCGAGTTCCTGGAGCGGGCGCGCGACGGCGCGATCATGCACGCCCGGCCGGAGGACGGCGTGCGCTTGCTCCAGGTGCCGCTGATGCCCTGGGGGGCCTACTTTCCGGCCTTGCGCGCGCTGGCGCAAGCCTCGCCGGTGGAAGTCGTGGCCGCCCAGACCCGCTGGCTGGATAGCACCGAGCGT
>DATKWP010000371.1:0-2859 GCA_035529535.1 Anaerolineae bacterium
ATCGCGCAGGACGAGGGGAGTCAGGTTCTGGCTCAGGGCGTGGCCGGCGATCACCAGCAGGTCGTTGACGAGAAAGAAACCTTGCAGGTTGCCCTTGAACTCGGAGGGGGGCCAGCGCTGGCAGTTCCCGAAGATGACGACCGGCGGGCCGGAGGTATTGTAGGCCCCCCCGAGCACGCCAGCAATGAAGCCAAAGCCGTAGGCCCAGGCCGGATGCTCCAACCTGGGTAGCCTTGGACTGAGCAGCGCGTACAGGGCGTACCCGGCGATCACCGCGCCCAGGATGGCCAGGACGAACCGCTCTTCCACCCGCCGCAGGACCAGGATCCCCAGGGGCACACCCAGGACCAGGGCGGCCACCAGCCGCCAGATGGCCCGCAGGTTGAGCGCCTGCCGGTAACGGGCCAGCAATGCGACGTCAATCGTCACGGTTATCAGGGTCACCAACGGCGCGGCGGTGCGAATGCCGATCAGCCCCGGGAGCACCGCCATGGACACGAGGGCGGAGCCAAAGCCCGTCAGGCTCTGGGTGAACGCGGCGAGCAAGGCTACCACGAAAAGCAGGAATGGTTCCACAGGAATCAGGGATTTCGGATTACGAGTTACGAACTACGAACTACGAATTACGAACTACGAATTACGAATTACGTCCTCCCACCCACCCTCTACTGCGTTCTACCGCCTTCTTCCACCCGGCGTAGGCCTCTGCGCGCTGGTCCTCGCCCCACTGCGGCTCGAAGATCCGGTCCACGCCCCAATTGGCGCGCAGTTCGTCCAGGTTCGACCACAGCCCGGTGGCCAGCCCGGCGGCGTAGGCCGCGCCCAGCGCCGTCGTCTCGTGCACGATCGGGCGCACCACCGGCACACCCAGGACGTCGGCCTGCAACTGCATCAGGAAGTTGTTGACGGTCGCGCCGCCATCCACCTTGAGCGCGGCCAGTTGGACGCCAGAGTCGGCGCGCATGGCCTCCAGCACGTCCCTTGTCTGGTAGCAGATGGATTCCAGCGTGGCGCGCACGACGTGGGCGCGGGTCACGTAGCGGGTCAGGCCGACGATGACGCCCCGCGCGTCCATGTCCCAATAAGGGGCGAAGAGGCCGGAGAAGGCGGGGACGAAGTAGATGCCGCCCGCGTCGTCCACGCTCTGCGCGATTTCCTCCGTCTCGGCGGCGTTCTGGATCAGGCCCAGGTTGTCGCGCAGCCATTGCACGGCCGCACCGGTGACGGCGATCGAGCCCTCGAGGGCGTAGGTCGTGCCCTCCGGCAGGCCGTAGGCCACGGTGGTCAGCAGGCCACTCTGCGACGGGATCGGCTTGTCGCCGGTGTTCAGCAGCATAAAGCAGCCTGTGCCGTAGGTATTCTTGGCCTCGCCCACGGCATAACCGGCCTGGCCAAAGAGGGCCGCCTGCTGATCCCCCAGGTCGCCGCACACCGGCACCGCGCCGCCCACCGGCCCGTCGGCCCGCGTCGTGCCGTAGAAGGCCGGGTCGGACGAGGGGCGGATGGCAGGCAGCATCTGGCGCGGGATGGAGAGGATCTCGAGCAGTTCGTCGTCCCAGGCGAGCGTGGACAGGTCCATCAACAGGGTGCGGGAAGCGTTGGTCACGTCGGTGACGTGCGCCCCACCCTGCGGCCCGCCGGTCAGGTTCCACAAGACCCAGGTGTCCACGTTGCCAAAGACGGCTTTGCCTGCCTCGGCCTTATCGCGCAGTCCGGGGACGTGGCCGAGCAGCCACTTGAGTTTGGGACCGGAGAAATAGGTAGCGATGGGCAGGCCGGTCTTGCGGCGGAAGGTCGGCTCCAGTCCATCGGCGATCAGTTGCTGGCACAGTTCGCGGGTGCGCGTGTCCTGCCACACGATGGCATTGCAGAGCGGCTCGCCGGTGGTGGGGTCCCAGACGATCGCCGTCTCCCGCTGGTTGGTAATGCCGATGCCGGCGATCTCTGTTGGCCGGATACGCCCTTCGGCCAAAGTGCCGCCGATGACACGGCGCGTCTTGGCCCAGATTTCCCCGGCGTCGTGCTCGACCCAGCCGGGCTGGGGGTAGATCTGGGTATGCTCCTCGTACAGCGAGGCGACCACCCGTCCCTGGCGGTCGAAGACCATAAAGCGGGTGCCGGTGGTGCCCTGGTCTACTGCGGCTGCATAGTGGGCCATAGTGCATCTCCTCAAATTAGTGCAAGTATTACTCCAAGTACTTGAAGTACGGAACCAGCAACGAGAAACCCTAGACCGATCCGTCCGTTTTTCCTTTCTTCTTTTCGGGCGTCAATGTATCTCCTTCGATACTCGTTCAGTTTGATGACATCAGTCACGGCTACAGGAAGAGTAACATGGGTGACAGCGCCTGTCATGTGAGAAGTTGACTGCTCGATTGGCAGTTCAGCAAGAAGGTCCAACTCTCCCTCGGTGACAAAAATCTTGGGAAGCAGAACAAGTCCTGCAATGGCATCGCAGATCAGCCCTAGAATAGATAAAATGGCACCCAATAATGGCACAGGTTTGCTCCTCCTTTACTCGCAGAATTGCTACCCCCTCGACTATACCGCTTTTGCGGGAAGTTGGCAAGCGGAAATAACGCGTAATGCGTGATGCGTAAGGCGCAACGCCCGCAGTGCGATCGCGGATTACGCATTACGAATTACGAATTACGAATTCCGGATTACGAATGCTTCACGTTTTCCGTCCTCTGTGTTATACTCACACCCATCTCAAGCGGAGGTGATGAGGGTCTCTATGCGCGTGTTGCAGCGCCTTTTTGGCTACGTACGACCTTATTGGAAGACACTGGCGATCACGGGCGTCTTGCTCCTGATCAACACCGGGCTGAACCTGCTCCCGCCCCTGTTCCAACGGGG
>DATKWP010000372.1:0-5191 GCA_035529535.1 Anaerolineae bacterium
GTGGCTGGCCGCCCGCGAGATACCGCTGACCTCGAACGTCGCCGAGGCGTGCTCGATCAGGCTCTCGTGTCCCTCGCGAATGCGCGCCTGCAAGAACTTGCCCGCATCCCCCTTGCTCTCGCTCCGATAGCACACCCGCCCCGCGTGCTCCAACAACTCCTCCGGCGTCCCGTCCCCCCGCAAATACCGCGTGACCGCAATTAACTCAACCTCCATCTCTCAATCTCCAATCCGCAATCCACAATCCGCAATCCGCAATCTCAGCTCCCCCGGCACACCCCCTCGCATGCAAACTCCCGCACCCCGGTATCCACGTAGCCGACCGCTTCGGCCAGCCGGAGGCTGGGGGCGTTCTCCTCGCCGGGCACGTAGAGCGGTTGCCTGGCCGAACGAATCACCCACGTCGTGCAGGCCGCCAGCACCGCCCGCCCCCACCCGCGTCCCTGAGCGGCCGGTGCGGTGTAGACAAAGACCTCAGCAAAGTGGGGCGAGTCCCAGTTGATGCCCGCCTCAGAGGTAGTCTCCCCCTGCGAGCGAATGACGAAGCGCGGCCGGCCTCCCGGGTCCTGCTCCGTGACGACCAGCACGTTGATCGAGGACTGGAAGCGGAACAGGTCGAGCCTGTAGACGCGGTGGGTCTCCGCTTGCTCGACCTCCACCACCTCGGCGATGGCCTCTCGCAGGTCAGGCGTCGTGATCAGAGCATAGGGACGGCCAGGAACGAGGGCCTGGCGCAGCAATTCGACGGCCGCGCGGGCATCCGGCGTGCGCAACACCACGGTGGGCTGGAACAGCCGCTGCCCGGTCTGGCAGACAGCCACGAAACCATTCACCCGGCCGGTAGTGTCCTCGTGCACGTACAACCGGGTGCGAGAGGGGTCGTGGTGGAGCGCATAGTACACCGGCAAAGCATCGGCCGGGGTTGCCAGGTCCAATAGGGGGCGCACTTTCAGGCGCAGATTTTCCAGGTCACTCATTCCCATCCCTTCCCAACGGCCAGTTCTTGAAGACAGGGAAAAGCAGGTAGCGCCAGGGAACCACCACCTCCACCGGCAACCCCATCACAGGGGCCGATAGTTCGGCGGCGCGCATCCCGTAGGCAGCGTTGACGATGCGCGTGCCCGGCCGCAGCCGGATGTACCCGATGTACTCATCGGCCCCGTCCGCGTCGCTCACCGTGACTACCAACGTCGCCGTCAGGCTCTCCCAGCCCGCCAGATTCACTGCCGCCCAGGTGACGACGCCACCCGCGCGGGTATAGTCTCCGCTGGCCCAGGCAAAGGTCGTGCCTGCAGGAATGGCATCGGTGAGGATGACCTGGCTGAGGGGGGAGATGGAGGTATTGGTGACGTAGACCGTGTACGTCAGCCGTGATCCGGCCCACGCAGGATCGAGAGTGGCCCGCTTGGTGACCTGCGGTTCCCCCAGGCCCCCCTGCACCGCCGCCAGCGCGTCCACGATGCCCCAGCCGTAGACGTTGTTGGGGCGCCCGCCAGGTGCGCCGCCACACTGAGTATCCACGCGGGGCCGCGCGGTCTGCGCGATGATCTGCTCGGTGAGGTCCACGTTGCCGATGAGAGGCGGCGCAGCCGACCACAAGAGCGCCACCACCCCTACCACGTGCGGCGCGGCCATCGAAGTACCGCTCTTCAGGCTATAGCCTCCGCCCGGGACACTGGAACGGACCCCCACCCCCGGCGCGCTGGCGTCTGGCTTCAGCCTCCCGGAACCGTCCACCGTCACCGGCCCCCGGCTGCTGAAAGAGGCGATTCTTTCGCTGCTGTCGGTGGCACCGATGGAGAAAGCGGCGTCGTACAGGGCCGGCGGTCTGCTCACCGTGCTACAGCCACCGTAGCCCTCGTTGCCGGCTGAGACGACGACGACGATCCCCGCCGCCCGCACGGCTTCGACGGCCGTTTGCAGCGTGTCCCAGTCGCACCCCTCGTACTCCGGGCACGTCCAGGAATTGTTGACCACGTGGGGAGCCAGGCTGGGCACGCCGTCCGTAAAGGGGTCGCCTCCCACCGGATACGGTGCCAGAAAGAACTCGAAGCATTCGGCGTAGGTCGCGGGGGTGCCCCAGCCGTTGTCCATGTTGCGGCAACCGATCCACCGCGCCCCAGGTGCCACGCCAACCTGGTTGCCCGCTCCATCGTCGCCCACGATGGTCCCCATCGTGTGTGTGCCGTGGCTGTAGTCGTCACATGGTTCGGGCGAGTCCACGCCACATGGATTGGCGCCGTGGTCGTTCGAGTGGATCGCATCGTGCCAGTGGTAGTCGTGGGTGGCCGTGACGCCGTCGTAGCCCCGGTACTGGTGGATCAACGCCGGGTGGCTCCACTCGTAGCCGGTATCCTGCCCGGCGACGACGATGCCCTGGCCGGTATACCCCAGCCCCCACACGTCGTCGGCGTTGATGCGCGCCACGTTCCACTCGATCCCCTGCAAAGCCGAGGGCCACACGCCGGTCGGCTCAGGCTCGGGCAGCGCCTGGTGGACTTGAGGGTTGGCAGCGATACGCATGACCTCGGGCCGCGCCGCCAGGTACATGACGAGGGCGCGATCCCCCTTCACCGCCAGCATGTTGACGATGTAAAATGGACGATACTCCACGCCCCGGGCGTCCAACTCGGCTCGCAGCGCTTCCTGGGAGCGGAGTGCCGTCGCCCGCAGCGTCTCGTATACGTAGCGCAGGCGCCCCTCACGGGTCGGCTGGGCCACTGCCGCCCTCAGGTCAGCCTGCCTGGCCAGGACGACCAGGAACTCGGCCTCGCCGCCACCCGCCGTCGCCTGCCACACCAGGGGAGCGACGCCGGCCGGGGGAGCGGCCAGCACAAGCTGAGGAAGCGGGCGGCCCAATACCACCACGACCGCCAGGAATAGACCTGCCAGGCTCAACACCAGACCCACGCGCAGAAAACCTCTGTTCATGAGAACCGGATTATAGCACCGGATGTCCGGATGTCGAATGTCGGATGTACCCCCATCCGCCCCATCCGCCTCATCCGCCAAGTGCCGCTCCTGTCATTCCGAGCGAAGCGAGGAATCTCCTCCCTTGACAAAAGCAACCCCCTGATGGATAATCCGCGCCAGTTTGAACCAGTGATGATGTGGATGAGTACATCCAGGGAGGTGGCATGGCAACACCTTTCGAAGTAAGTGACGCTACATTTGAGAAGGACGTACTCCAGGCTGCGCAACCTACCCTGGTAGACTTTTGGGCTGAGTGGTGTAAGCCGTGCAAGATGATCGGACCCGAGGTGGAGGCCCTCGCCGAGGAGTGCGATGGCCGGCTGCGCGTGGCTAAACTGAACGTGGATGCCAACCCCGATACCCCACGCGACCTGCACGTGATGAGCATCCCTACGTTGCTTCTGTTCAAGAACGGTGTAGAGGTCACCCGCATCATCGGCTACCGCCCGAAAGAGGCGTTGCTCGAGGCGCTTCTCCCTCACGTCCCACTTGACACCGAACCGTCTGTGTGATATACTATCAATATAATCTGAGATTGAACGACTACGATCGGGAAGAGTAGGCCTCTAAGCGAGGTTCAGAGAGTCGGGTCTTGGGCTGTGAGCCCGATACCAGCGCAGACGCCGAATGGGCCCGGGAGTCGCCTGCCGAAAGAACACTGGCTTCAGACAACGACGCATGTTTGAGTAGTACAGGCCGGAGACGCCACCGTTACCAGGGCTGAGGGTATCGTCCCACGGGCTTTGCCTGGCTGGCCTAGGGGCCGTACCTGCGAATGAGTGAGGCTGGCTCTTCACGTACCACGCGCCGTCACCGGCGCGTGTTGCGTTTCTGAAAGGGCCGCCTAACCAGGGTGGCACCACGGGTGTCAACGCAAGACGCTCGTCCCTGCAGGGGACGGGCGTCTTTTTGTTTACCGCCTGCTCGATCCTGAATACTCGCTGGATCCGCGATACTGGATACTGATCGCTGATCCCCGATCACTGATCGCTAGATCTTGAAGGGAGGTACTGCGATGCTTAAGAAACGCATTCTCACCGGTGACCGGCCCACAGGCAAACTGCACCTGGGCCACTACGTTGGCAGCCTGGCCAATCGCGTGCGGCTGCAAGATACGTACGAGTGCTTCTTCATCATCGCCGACTACCACGTCCTCACCACCCGGCCAGAGAAAGAGCACATCCTCGACATCCGCCGCCACGTTCACGAGATCGTGCTGGACTACCTGGCGATCGGCCTTGACCCGCAACAGACCGTCATCTTCGTCCAGTCCGCCATCCCAGGCACCAGCGAACTCAACCTCATCTTCGAGATGCTGGTCAACGTGCCACGGCTGGAGCGCGTCCCCAGCATCAAGGAGATGGCCCGCGATGCCCGGCTGGAGACGCTGCCCTTCGGCCTGCTGGGGTACCCGGTACTGCAGGCCGCCGACATCCTGCTCCCCCGCGCTCACCTGGTCCCCGTCGCCAAAGACAACGAAGCCCACGTCGAGGTCGCGCGCGAGATCGCCCGCCGCTTCAACCGGCTGTACGGTGAGGTCTTCCCAGAGCCCGAGGCCCTCGTCGGCGAGGTGCTGGTCGGCACCGACGGGCAGGCCAAGGCCAGCAAATCGCTGGACAACGTCATCTACCTCGCGGACGATCGCCAGACAGTCGAGCGCAAGGTGCGCGGGATGTACACCGACCCCGTGCGAGAGCGCGCCGACGTCCCCGGCCAGGTCGAGGGCAACCCGGTCTTCATCTACCACGACGCCTTCAACCCCGACCGGGACGAGGTCGAGGATCTCAAGGAGCGCTACCGCCGGGGGAAAGTCGGCGACGTGGAGGTCAAAAATAAACTGGCCCGCGCGATCAACGCCTTCCTCGACCCCATGCGGGAGCGACGCGCCTGCTACACCGCACGGCCGGGGCTGGTCGAGGAGATCCTGGACAACGGCATCTATTCGATGCGCCAGGAGTCGGCTGAGACGATGCGCCTGGTGCACGAAGCGATGGGCCTGACCAGATTGGAGCCGCGCCTCGGCCCACGGATGCTCAGCGCCAGCCCACCGGGCCTGGTCTACTGCTGAGGGCAGTGGGGCAAGAGCGGGTGAGTACATCCGATGGAGGACCCACATGTACCTGCTAAGAGTCCGCATCCATAGTGACGATTATCCCACCAGCCGCTACTATCCGTTCAACGTCCCCGCGCTCAGGGGGACACCGGAACTGAGGTTCAG
>DATKWP010000373.1:0-2154 GCA_035529535.1 Anaerolineae bacterium
TGGTGAGCCTCCACGACTGAACCCCGAGGTCATCTCGTAGAGGGGGCAAGCCGCGATCACGAGCAAACGCTTGCCTCCTCTTTCTATCTCAGGTATACTTACGGTGCCCCACTCCTGGCAAGCCCGAATCAGCGGTGGGACATATTGGCCCGATCTGCCCGAACCGTTTTGAGAAAGGACGATGATATGACTACCGATAAACAGACGAGCGACGATGCCTGGCGCGAAGTCGGCAGGCAGTTCCAGGCCCTGGGTGAGAGCCTGGCGACGGCCTTTCGTACCGCCTGGGAGCGCGAGGAAAACCGCCAGCATCTGGAAAGCATGAAGACTGGCCTGGAGGCGATGGTGAACCAGGTCGGCCAGGCGATCAAGGAAGCCAGCACCTCGCCCCAGGGGCAACAGGTGCGCCAGGAGGTGAAAAAGGCTGCCGAATCGGCCCGTGCGGCGGGTGCGCAGACCCTGCAAGACGCACAGCCCCACTTGCTCTCTGCCCTGCGCCAGATCAACGCCGAGATCCAGAAAGTGATCGTCCGCATGGAGCAGAAGCCAGCAGCACCAGAAGACCCCATAGAGTAAAAACTGGTGGTAGAAGCCGGGTTTCCCTAAGCGAAGCGGCATAAGCGCAGCGGCAAACCCCGGGTTCTTCTGTGCGAATCCCTGGTCACATGGCCAGGCAAAATACTAGCCACCTGACCAGGTGCCAAACTCCCCACATGCCTGATGCACGTGGGGAGTTCCTGTGCTATGCTGATGTCGAACTTAGCCCGTTGCGGAGGTAACAAAGATGTTCGACATCAAGCGCAACCAATACGAAGCGATACGCAATCTCATGAGCCGGCTGGCCATGGCGGGGCTGGCGGTCACAGCCCTGGCCATCACCCTCATCGCGACACTGGGTGCCAGATGAGGGTATGAGAAATGCGAGTGTTGCTGGCTGACGACCAGGCAAACGTGCGCTCGGCATTGAGGTTACTGTTGGCGCAGGAGCCTGACCTGGACATTGTGGGAGAGACCACTGAGACTAAGGGATTGCTCGCCCAGGCAGAAGCTACCTGCCCCGACCTGGTGTTGCTCGACTGGGAGTTGCCTGGCATGGAGGCTGCCGATCGCTCAATGGACGCTGGTCAGCGGCTGCTTCTCGCCTTGCGTGCAAGCCGCCCAGGCTTGAAGGTCATCGCCCTCAGTGTGTACCCGGAGGCGCGCCAGCCCGCGTTGGCTGCGGGGGCCGACGCCTTCGTCAGCAAAGGAGATCCACCGGACCGGTTGTTGGCGGCGGTGGACGATTTTCTGCACGGGCAGCACGAGTGAAGAAGCACGGTGCGGATGAGTACATCCGTTTAGGAGTACCTACAGCGCGCGCTGGTACAGCCGGTGCATCTTGAAGAAATCAACCCCTAGACTGCGCAATTCACGCTGCATGTTGTCGTTGTCCACGCCGATTTGCACCAGATCGGCACGTTCGAAGCCACCCTCAGCGATGCTTTTGTAGATCTCACTGAATAACAGCGCCGTCCCCCCCACTCCACGATAGCCCTCGACCATCCCTGCGCCGTTAATATTGACCCATTTCGTCCGCCGGAGCTCAAACAGCAGGTCTATCCAACCGAAGGGAAAAACCCGCCCCTTGCACCGCTGGACCGCCGCCGAGACGTCAGGATAGGCAAACAGAAAACCGACCGGCTCATCCCCCTTCATCACGATTTTGATCAGCCGCGGGTCGGCGAACCACAACAGTTGATCGGCGAGGGAGCGCGCTTCGCCATCGGTGAGTGGGACATTGCCGGTGGTGCCCTCAAGTGCAGCATTATACAGGGCTTGCAGCCGGGGCACGAGGGCGCGCAGGTCGCGCCGCGTCCTGAAGCGCGCCACGTGCAGGCCACGCCGCTCCTCGACGAGCCGCGCCACCTGGTGGATGCGCTCGGGGAACTGCACGTGCGCATCCAGGTAGCCGGATACGACGTCGCCCGCACCTCCGAACCCAGCCGCCTCGACCAGTGCCGGGTAGTAGGATGGATTGTAGGGAATGCCAAAGGCGGGACGGTGCTCGAAACCTTTGACCAACAGGCCCATCCCGTCGAGCGCGCTGAAGCCTTTCGGGCCGATCATCTTGTCCAGCCCGCGCGAGCGGGCCCAATGAAACGCAGCGTCAAACAG
>DATKWP010000374.1:0-6468 GCA_035529535.1 Anaerolineae bacterium
TACGACTACGTCGTGTCCATCGAGCACGAGGACGCGCTGATGTCCACCGACGAGGGGTTGGCCAAGGCTGTCGCATTGTTGAAGGAAGCGGTCATCGTGGAGAAGCCAGGCGAGATGTTCTGGGCGTGAGGTTCGGGGCGATGAAAGGAGGTGGTGCGTCGGGCAGAGATAGGAGTGGTGAATAACCGGCTGTGTTATGTCCACCAGTTTCAGAACCATCTAGGAACGAAAAAAGAAGGAGATCAAGCTATGTTAGGTAAGAAACGCCTAGTGTGGGCAGCCATCGCTGCCCTGATGATTGCGGTCTTGGTCCTGGCGGCCTGCAAGCCCAGAGGGACTGGCGCGAAGCCGGAACTCTCGATCACCTGGTTTGCCTGGCCGCCGTGCGACGCCCTGGCCAAGCTGGTCGCCGAGTACCCCGACGCCACCGTCAAGGTCAACTGCGTCCCCTATGAACAGTGGCACGACTCGATCTTTACCGATTTCGCTTCCAAGGGCGGGGTGGACCTGCCCATCGTGGATAGCCAGTGGACGGGCGAGGCAGTAACCGGTGGGCACCTGTTGGAACTGACCAACTTCCTCAAGCAAGACACCAACTTCAATGACTGGGTGCCCTCGGCCCTGCAGGCTTACGGCGAGTACCCCATCGGCAGCGGGCATTACTACGGGGCGCCCATCATGGCGGACGTCCAGGTGCTGATTTACAACAAGAACATCCTGAGCGAGTACAACATTGCCCCCGCCAGCCTCACCACCTGGGATGCGCTGCTGCAGGCGGCTCAGACCATCAAGGCCGGCGACAAGTACGACGGCTTCGTCTGGTTCTGGATCGGCAGCGGCGATCAGATCCAGTCCGCCTGGAACGAACTGGCGTGGTCGTGGGGTGGTGAGCTGTGGGATCCCCAGACCTACAAGTTCGAAGGCGTCGTCAACAGCCCGCAGAACGTCGCGGCGCTAGAGTTTGCACGCAACCTGTACCTGGCCGGTCCCGAGGGCGCGGGCAACTTTTCCTACGGCGAAGTCACCACGGCGATGTGCGACGGCACGAGCGCCATGACGGCCATCTGGGTCGGCGTGGCTGCCGGCTGGACCGACCCGGCGAGCTGCAAAGAGTTCCCCAATATGGGCTTCATGGTGCCGCCGGCCGGCCCAGTGCAGCACATCCTGCAACTGGGCGGCATGGGCATGAACGTCAGCGCCTACACCAAGAACAAGGATGCGGCGCTGGCCTTCCTCAAGTGGCTCATGTCCGAAGAGACCCAACTGAAGTGGGTGCAGGCGGGCGGCTACAGCGCCCTCCAGTCGGTGCTGGCTTCCGACACGTTCAAGAACGCCGCACCCTTCAACGTTGCCTTCGCCGGGGCCTACCCGCTGGTCAGGGATTTCTACAACCTGCCTGAATACTACGGCCTGATGACCAAGGAGGGCGAGTACCTGAACCTGGCCGTCACCGGGCAGATGAGTGCCCAGGAAGCCTTGGACAAAATGGCCGCCGACCAGCAGGCGATCATTGATCAGGCATATCCCAATGGGCCGCCGCAGTAGTGACCTGTGACACGTAGCACGTAGAGGCAAGATGTCGAGGGGGGCGGATGGCGCACGACTCCCTCCGCCCCCGGACCTGTCTTGACAGGAGGTCGTGGTGTCTGTACAACCGGTCGAATCCGTCATCCCAGAGAGGGCCGAGGTGCGTCCCCGGTTCGCTTGGTTAAGCGAGCGGGCGTTGATGCACCTGTTCCTGTGGCCTACGCTTTTATTGCTCTTGTTTATCACCGTCTTCCCACTGATCTGGTCGCTCTGCCTGAGCTTCACAGAGTATTCCGTGGTCCACGATTCCAGTTGGACTGCTGCCCGCTGGGTGGGCCTCGGCAACTATAGCCGCTTGCTCGCCGATGCCGAGTTCTGGACGCGCTTCCAGATCTCCGCTTCCTTCGTCGTCCCTACCGTGCTGGTCGAATTCCTGCTGGGGTTCGGCATCGCGCTGCTGCTGCACCGGCTGACGTATGGACGGGGGTTTCTTTCCACGATCATCCTCATCCCCATGATGCTGGCGCCGGTGGTAGTGGCCCTGTTCTGGCGTTTCATGCTCCAGGGCGATATCGGCATCGTCAACTACTTCATCCGGGATGTGCTGGGGTTCGCGGCCGTCCCGTGGCTGACCGAGCGCAATTGGGCCATCGTCTCGATGATCCTGGTGGACACCTGGCAGTGGACGCCGTTCATGATGCTGATCTCGCTGGCGGGCTTGAGCGCGGTGCCCAAATACCTGTACGAGGCGGCGGATGTGGACCGGGCGTCGGGCTGGTTCAAATTCCGCCACATCACCCTGCCGCTGGTGACGCCGCTGTTGCTGATCGGGATGCTCTTCCGCCTGATGGATACTTATAAATTGTTCGAACTGGCTTTCGTGCTGACGGGCGGCGGGCCCGGCGACTATACCAAAGTGCTGCCGCTCTATCTCTACCGCATGGCCTTCGGCGACTTTAACACGGGCCGCGCCTCCGCAGTCGGCTATATCATGCTGATCGTCATCATCGCCCTGGCGAATCTCCTGATCCGGCTGCTGAACCAGATGAAGGCGGAGGAGCGATGAACAATCCATCACAGTTCAAGGCAAGTTCTGTTGCGGGTCGAATCGTCTTCTGGCTGTTGATCGCCCTGACACTGTTCTTCTTCCTGTTCCCCCTCTACTGGATGTTCCTCTCGTCCATCAAGCAGCCAGGCGACGTGACCTCGCTGCCGCCGCGCTTCATTCCCTTTGTCCAGTTCAAGCCGACGCTGGCTAACTATGCCGCGGTGCTTTCGACGAGCGCGATGGGCTCCCGTCAGAACACCTTCCCGTGGGCGCTGCTCAACAGCGTCCTGGTTGGCGGCACGGCGACGGTCGTGGCGGTGATACTGGGTACCTTGACGGCGTATGCCTTCTCCCGCTTCCGCGTCAAGGGCGAAAGCGACCTGCTGTTCTTCATCCTCAGCACCCGCATGTTGCCCCCGGTGGTGGTGTTGGTCCCCATCTTCCTGATGTTCACCAACCTGGGGCTTCCCAACACCTTCGCCGGCATCACCCTGCTCTACATCATCTCCGGCCTGCCGTTCGTGGTGTGGATGATGAAAGGCTTCTTCGACGAGATCCCGCGCGAGTACGAGGACGCCGCGATGGTGGACGGCTACTCACGCCTGGAGGCCGTGTGGAAAATCGTCTTCCCCGAAGCGTTCCCGGCCATGCTGGCGACGGCGGTGTTCGTGCTGATCACGGCCTGGAACGAG
Organism: Anaerolineae bacterium; assembly: GCA_035529535.1. Classification (GTDB taxonomy): domain Bacteria; phylum Chloroflexota; class Anaerolineae; order B4-G1; family B4-G1; genus DATKWP01. The sequence goes on from DATKWP010000374.1 coordinate 3,268, forward strand.
TTTGTCTTCGTGACGCTGCTCAACAAGCAGTCGTGGGGCACGGTGCCGCCCTTCCTGTACCAGATCATCGGCTACGGGCGGACGGAATGGTCGCGCATGGCGGCGGCGGCGATCATCTACATCACGCCCATCGTCGTGTTCACCTTCGTGGTGCGCAATCACCTGCTGCGCGGGGTGACGTTCGGTGCAGTGAGGCGCTAATGGCAGAGATCCGCATCCAAAACCTGGTCAAGGTGTTTCCCGGCGGCACGCGCGCGGTGGACGGCGTGAGCATCCATGTCGCCGACGGCGAGTTCCTGGTGCTGCTCGGCCCTTCCGGCTGCGGCAAGACGACGACGCTGCGCTGCGTGGCCGGGCTGGAGCGCCAGACGCGCGGCGACATTCACATCGGCGACCGGCTGGTCAATGCCCTGCCGCCCGCCGACCGCGACATCGCCTTCGTCTTTCAGTTCTACGCCCTTTACCCTCACCTCTCTGCCTACGATAACATCGCCTTCCCGCTGAAAGCGGCGCAACTGCCCAAATCCGAAGTGGATCAGCGCGTGCATCACGTCGCAGAGATGCTCAAGATCAACCATCTGTTGAACCGCAGGCCCAAGCGCCTCTCCTCCGGCGAGCAGCAGCGGGTGGCGCTGGGACGCGCCATCGTCCGCCGCCCGCAGGTTTTCTTGCTGGACGAGCCGCTCACCAACATGGACTCGTCGCTGCGGGCCGACATGCGCGTGGAACTCAAGCACCTGCAGCAAGAACTGGGCACCACCACGCTCTACGTGACCCACGACCAGACCGAGGCGATGGCGCTGGGGCACAAGATCGCGGTGATGGACGCCGGCAAGTTGCAGCAGGTGGGCGCGCCGCTGGAAGTCTACAACCATCCCGCCACGCTCTTCGTCGCCGGGTTCATTGGCTCGCCGCCGATGAACTTGCTCGACGTTACCCTGGCCGCAGGCCCCGCCCTGGTCGATCCCGACGGCGCGTTCCGCCTGCCGGTGGACGCCGCGCTTGCCGAAAAGTGGCCGACGTTGGTGCCGCTCAAGTTGGGAGTGCGCTCCGAAGACCTGCACATCGCCGCCGACCCAAGCGCGGGTGACATGCCCGCCGAGGTCTACGTGGTCGAACCCCTGGGTGACGAGACGATCTACAGCCTGCGCTTCGCCGGCAGCCACGTGATGCTGGCGAAGGCGCCTCCCGCCCTCGACCTGAAAGTTGGCGACAAGGTGGGGGTGAGTTTCGACCGGTCACGCCTGCACGTCTTTGACGTGCAGACCGGCAAGGCGCTGAGGTGACCATGGCCCAATTGGAAATCGAGAACCTGACGAAGCGGTTCGGCTCCGTTATAGCGGTCAACGATCTGACGTTGGACGTTGCCGACGGGGAGTTCGTGGTGCTGCTCGGTCCGAACGGGGCCGGCAAGACGACGACGTTGCGCTGCGTCGCCGGGCTCGAAAAGCCCGACGCAGGGCACGTCAAGATGGAAGGCCAGTGGGTGGATAGAGCGTCTCCGGCAGAGCGCAACGTGGCCTTTGTGTTCCAGAACTATGCGCTCTACCCGCGCAAGACCGTCTTCCAGAACATCGCCTTTCCGTTGGAGGCGCGCGGGTGCTCCAAGGACGAGATCCGCCGGCGTGTCCACCAGGTGACCGACTTGTTGCACATCACGCGCTTGCTCGAGCGGCGGCCCTCGCAGCTCTCCGGCGGCGAGCAGCAGCGCGTGGCCTTGGGGCGGGCGCTGGTGCGCCAAGCCCGCATCTACTTGATGGACGAGCCGCTGACCAACCTGGATTTCAAGCTGCGGGTCGAGATGCGTGGCGAGTTCAAGCGGTTGCACGACGAGTTCCGTTACACGCTCCTGTACGTGACCAATGACCAGACCGAGGCGATGGCGCTGGCCGACCGGATCGCCGTGCTGAACCGCGGCTGCTTGCAGCAGGTCGGCTCGCCGCGCGAGGTGTACGACCATCCGGTCAACCTCTTCGTCGCCGGGTTCATCGGCTTTCCGCGCATGAATTTCCTCGACTGCGCGCTATCCACCGACGGCGCGGCGCGACTTGGTGCGCCGGATGGCACCTGGGCCATCCCGGCGCCCGACCGCGTGCGCGACGCGGTGCGCCGGGGCGAGTGCGAACGGGTGATTCTCGGCATCCGCCCGGAGGACCTGGTGCTGGCATTGCAAGAGAAACCGGGCAGCCTGGCAGGCAGAGTCTTTGTCACCGAGCCGCTGGGCGACCGGACGATCGTGGACGTGCAGGTGGGCGACAGGATCGTCAAAGTGAAAGCGTCCGCCGACACCGAGCTCGGCGCGGGGCAGGCCGTGTGGCTCGTCCCCGACCTGAACCGGCTGCACGTGTTCGACCCGCGGACGGAGCAGGCGCTCTGACGAGGAGGGATGGGGGAAATGAGCGAGCGTCTTTATTCGATCCTGACCCGGTGCATCATTGCGGGAATGTTTATCGGGATTCTGGGGATGATCCAGCCGCTGACCGTCCTCCTGTTCAAGGCCGGATTCCTGATTCTCTTCTACTCGACGCTGGCATACATCGTGCTTTCGCACGTGACGCCACGCCGTCAAGAATCTCCTACCGATGTTGAGCGGTCGGAGGTATAGCCCGCGCTCGAGCGTGCCGTCTCCCAACGAACGAGGTGAGATTTCCTGGATGCAAATCATTGGAGGATGTGTCATGCTCACGGTTCGCAGCACAGACTCACTTTACAACTCGCCGTTGATCGGCAACGGCAAGATCGTCACGATGGTTGGCCCCATGGGCTATCACAGCGGCTTTTGCTCGGAAGAGGAGGCCGTCAACCGCACATTCTTCTGGACTGGGAACAGACGCTGGGCTACGACCACGGCGCGGTGGTTTCGACCCTGAACCACGGCTCTATCCGCGAGCAGACACGCATGTGGCTTTGGCGCGCCAGCTATACGCCAGGGGGGGAACGCGCAAATCGAATAGGGTAGTCTAGCACCCTCGGACTGCCAGGCCGGCGCATGGCGCCGAATCCATCTGTGAAAGGAGTAAGAATGTCTCGTAACCATGCCCCAGGGGGGGAACGTGCAAATCGAATAGGGTAGCCTAGCACCCTCGGACTGCGAGGCCGGCGCATCGCGCCGAATCTATCTATGAAAGGAGTAGAAATGTCTCGCAAACTTGGGCCTATAGCACTTGTGTTTGTGTTGGGTTGCCTGGTCGCGTCGTTGTC
>DATKWP010000375.1:0-8622 GCA_035529535.1 Anaerolineae bacterium
AGTTGCCGGTGGGGGAAATCGTCCCGGTGCGGGTCACCGGCGCGCTAGAGTACGACCTGTTCGGGCTGCCCGCAGCAAGTGTGCGGCCTCCGGAGTCCTGAACTTGTTCAGGGTTGCCCCCAACAAGTTGGGGCCTCCGGATATGTCCTGTCTACAGGCTGCCCAGAACCATGGCCAGGGAGATGAGGGAGCCGGTCCCCATCATAAAGACCAGGGTCAGGGTGTAGGCCAGCCGGGGGCTGGGGCGAGTGGCGAAGAGCCAGGCGCAGGGTAGACCCACGGCGATGAAGGCCAGGTCGAGGTACAGGTAGAGCGGGTTGAATTCCCCGGTAAAGTAGGCCGCCAGGCTCAGGGCGTCGGCGACGAGCAGGCAGATGGCGGTGAAGCGGGCCGTGCGCTGCACACCGTAGCGCTTCGGCAGCGTCTGCACGGGGGTGGCCTGAAACCTTGCGAAGGTTGGGAACCTTCGCAAGGCTCATAATATCTGCTCAGTGATCTCGGCGGCGTCGCGGACGAACCTGGGACAGAGGGTGGCCGTCAGTTTCCTCTCTTGCGCCAGCGCTCTCTGCTCCGGGATGCTGAGGTCACAGCCGAGCAGTTCGCGGCACACGATGGAGCCATGGCGGGCCTTGAACTGGTCCACGAATTCCTGGACCAGGCGGTAGGCTCTCTCCTTGGCCTCGTCGTCTTCGGCGTGGGTCTTGCCGTGCATGAGGCCGATGACCATAAACGCGCCGGTGACCGCCCCGCACGTTTCGCCCATGCGGCCCATGCCGGCTCCGAAGGCCCCGGAAACCTTCAGGGCGGTTTCGCGCTCCAGGCCGAACTGTGGTGCGTACGCGGAAAGCACCGCCTGCGAACAACTGAAGCCTTCTTCAAAGCAAGAAACTGCGTCTTCGATTTTGCTCATTGTTGATTCTCCTACCAACCACCTTCTGCTTTGTCAATCCACCTGGCTGTCTCGGGCTTCATACGAGTTTATTCCTGCCCACCTAGCAGGAGCCTTAATAATTCACGTTGCTCTTCGAGCAGTCGTCGCTGATCTTCCATCAGTGCAGATAGTTGAGTGTTCAGTTGCTCAAGCAATTGGACTGAATCTCGATAGCGGGTCAACAGACGGATTTCCTCGGCTTGTTGGCGTTTGCGGAAGCGGTGAGCCACAAGTGGTGGGCGATTGAGACGAAGGCGTTTCAGTGTAAAAGCTCCCGTCGCCGTCAGGGGGTACAGTGTTCCATCGTCCAGTTCGAGAAAGTGTTGTGAAGCCGACTCGTGCCGAGGATTCCACAGCATTGGATCATCAGAATGTGTTGGCCAGTAATCAAGTTTGTACTGATTGCAGCGGGCACAGCAGTAAACCAGGTTTTCGAGGCTGTCATCGCCTCCCTTGGCCATCGGTTGAAAGTGGTCAACCGTGAGTTTGCCACCCGCGTCTGTTTCGGTGACGCCACAAAACTCACAGGTATGGTTGGCCCGCTGCCGAACTTGTTCTCGGATTTCAGCAGTGATGGTCATGCTGGTTGCTGCGTGGGCACTTGAACTAGTTGGTGGCGCAGCGCAGTAATCTCGCGGCGCAGCGCCTCATTTTCAGCAGTAATCTCTTGTATATGTTTCGTGACTGCCATCAACTGAGCCAACGTTGCGTCAATGCGGGCTCGTAGAGTTGCCGACGTTTTCTCAGCAGCGGTTAAACCTAACACATCACTCTCTGCACTATCTTGAAGCGCATACCAGTGTTCTAGTTGTGCTAATTCATCCGCAGAGAGCTTATCACCTCGTGTCGCCCTATCATGCAGTTCCCGAGCAAGTTCATCAGAAATCATCACTCATCTCCCATTCTCAACTAACCAGACATCTGCGCCAGGCTCCGTCTCCAGAGGCCACATGCCACGAGGGCGGAGCAGGGAGCGCTCAGCGCATAAGCACTAGATGTAATTTAACTCTTTCGCCGCGCGCGTCAGTTCTTCGCGGAACTGGGGGGCGGCGATGGTGATCAGTTCCTGCGCCCGCTGGCGGATCGTCTTCCCATACAGGCTGGCCACCCCATACTCCGTCACGATGTAGTGGACGTGGTAGCGAGTGGTGACCACCCCGGCCCCCTGCTTGAGCATGGGCACGATGCGGCTGAGCGCCCCGTCCTTGGCCGTGGCCGGCAGCGCGATGACGGGCACTCCTCCCTCCGAGCGGGATGCACCGTAGATAAAGTCGAGTTGCCCGCCTGCTCCGCTATAGAGCTTGGGGCCGATGGAATCGGCACACACCTGCCCGGTCAGATCTACCTCGAGGGCCGAGTTGATCGCCACCTGCCGGTAATTCTGGGCGATGACGAAGGGGTCGTTGACGTACTCGGTGCGATGCAGTTCGATCAGCGGGTTGTCGTGCGCCCACTGGTAGAGCCGCTTCGTCCCCAGCATAAAGCCGGCCGTGATCTTGCCCGGGTGCAGCGTCTTGCGGGCATTGGTGATCACGCCATCTTCTACCAGGTCTATCACGCTATCAGAGAACAACTCGGTGTGGATCCCCAAGTCCCGCTTGTGGCCCAGGAAGTTGAGCACGGCGTCGGGGATCGCGCCGATGCCCATCTGCATCGTCGCCCCGTCAGGGATCAACTCGGCGATGTGCTCGCCAATCTTGACGTGGACGTCCGACAGTTCCCCCTCCGTCATCGGCAGTTCCAGCAGGGGATAGTCCACCGGCACGATGGAATTCAGGCGGCTGACGTGGATGAAGGAGTCGCCCAGGCAGCGAGGCATGTTCTCGTTGACCTCGGCGATGATGATCTTGGCCGCTTCGGCCGTCGTCTTGGTCAACCCGGTCTCGATGCCGTAGGAACAGAAGCCGTGCTCGTCCGGCGGCGAGAGATGGACGAAAGCGGCGTCTATCGGCAGGATGCCGCGCTTGAAGAGCAACGTAAACTCTGAAAGGAGCACCGGCGTGAAATCGGCCCGCCCCTCCTGCACCGCCCGGCGCACGTTGGGGCCGATGAACAGGGCGTTGGCCCGAATGTGGCCTTCCATCTCCGGTGCCACGTAGTCGCTCGATCCGATAGTGAGGGCATGGTAGATTTCGACGTTCTCCAACTGGGGGGCATGGGCGACCAACGCTCCCATCAGTTTCTGTGGCACGCTGCAGTTACCGGTGAGGAAGATGTGGTCACCGGATTTGACGGCTTTGACTGCTTCCTCAGCGGTCGTGACGTGGCTCTTGTAAGTCTTCATCCAGGTCATAGTTCACTCCCTCGTTCCAGCGTAATAGGCCGCAGCCAGCGGCTCATTGAGAATCTTGCCATCCTTGGTGGCGACGCCCCGGGCCAGCGCCGGCATTTCCGCCAGCGCCTGCTCCAGCCCCACCTCGGCGATGAGACGGATGTAGGGCCAGACCGCGTTGTTGAAGGCATGCGTCGCGGTACGTGGAACTGCCCCGGGCACGTTAGGGACGCAGAAGTGGACGACTCCCTCCTCGACGAAGACAGGGTCGCGCAGCGTGGTCGGACGGCTGGTCTCCACGCAACCCCCCTGGTCAATGCTAAAGTCCAGGATCACCGCCCCTTTCTTCATGGAACGGACCATCTCGCGGGTGACGACGATGGGGGCCCTGGCCCCGGGTGCCAGGATCGCGCCGATTAATACCTCGGCGAAGCGGGCCACACGGGCGACGTTGAAGGGATAGGCGACCATCGTCGTCACGCAACCGTGGAACTGCTGGTCTATCTGGCGCAGTTTGTCCAGGTTGCGGTCGAGGACAAACACCTGCGCCCCCAATCCGTAGAAGGCGCGGGCAGCGTTGGTACCCAGCACGCCAGCCCCCAGGATGACGACCCTGGCCGGCGGGATGCCCGGCACACCGCAGAGGAGCACACCCCGGCCGCCATAATTACTCTGCAAGAAAGTAGCGGCCAGTTGCGGGGCCATGCGCCCGGCCACCTCGCTCATCGTGTGTAACACCGGTAGCGTCCCATCGTCCTCCTCAATCGTCTCGTAGGCGATGGCGGTAATATGCCTGTCCAGGAGCACTTCCACCTTGCTACGGCGGGCAGAGGCCAGGTGCAGAAAGCCCGCGATGATCTGCCCCTCGCGCAGCCACTCCAGTTCCTCGTCGGTGGGTCGCACCGCCTTGAGGACCAGGTCAGCCCGGCCATAGGCCTCTTCGCCGGAATAGACGATGTGTCCGCCGGCCCGCTCGTAATGATAATCGGTGAAGCCGGCTCCCAGCCCGGCCTCCGTCTCGACGTAGCAAGTGTGACCGGCACGGGCAAGCAGGTCCACGCCATACGGGGTGAGCCCCACCCGTCGTTCCAGGTCTCTGCGCTCCTTGGGGATACCGATGTTCATATTTCGCTTCCTCCTTGTCCAAACGTAGGGCGGACCAATAACACAGGGCTGTGCGCTCCCTGCAATACCTTGCCCGCCACGTTCCCATACACCCAGCGGCTCGTGCCGGAGAGCCCGTGGGTCGTCATGCTAATCAGGTCTGCCTCGACTTCGGTAGCGTAGGCCAGGATTTCGTCGGCCGGCGGGCCGCGCCGGACCGCGATGTGCACCACCGCTCCTTGCTCGCGCAGCGTGGCCGCCACGCTGCGCAGGTAGCCACGCAACTGGATTTCGGCGTGGTGGAGCGCGGTCGTGGCGAGCCGCAGTCCAGGCGGATAACTGGTCAACAGCGCCACCGTGCGATCCCCCAGCCCGGTCGTCAGAACCGAGACGAGGTAGACGAACGTGGTGTTGGGACGGACCAGCGCTTTGACGTGCGGCAAGATTTGCTCTGCCAGCTCGGAGCCGTCGAGGGGCACGACGATGTGCCGGTACGCGGCCTGCTTGGGGGCTTGCTCGGTCCGCACGAGCAGCACAGGGCACGCCGCGCCCCGCAGCACCCGTTCGGTTACGCTGCCGAAGACCCAGCGAGTGATGCCAGAGCGGCCGTGCGTGGACATCGCGATCAGGTCTGCCTGTATGTCACCGGTGAAGGCGAGGATCTCGTCGGCCGGCCGGCCGAAACGCACACAGATCTGCACACCCGCCGCGCCCGGCTCCAACCGCTTCGCGACCGCGCGCAGATATTCGACCAACTCCCGCTCGACGTGCGACATCTCCTCCGGCGGACCCGCAGCAGTGGAGCACACGTCCACAAACTTCGGCACGATTCCCTTCATCGGCGGAACGACCGAGAGCAGGTAGACCCATGCAGCCCGGTCGCGGATCGCCTCCACGACGTGGGGCAGTATGCCCTCTGCCAATTCCGATCCGTCAAGCGGCACCACTACCTTGCGGTACATACCTTCCATCACCACGGCCACGTTAGCGCGGGCACCGGGCGCCGGGTGGCCGTCGCCCCGACGCAAGTTGGGCGTATCGCCTCAATCACCGGTTGCAACTCGAGTGCGGCCTCGGCCAGTGTGGGATCGCCGGCCGCCTTTAGTTTTTCCTGCGCTGCCAGGAGACAGGTCCGGGCACTGGTAGAATCGGTAACCGGATCCAACGCCGCATCCAGCCACGCCACCGCCTTGGGTACCCTACCGCTGGCGTCCACCACGTCCCGGATCGTCTCGACGCGGGCACGCGATGGACGATCCAGGGCGCGGTCGGACCCGTAATAGTGCCAGGACGAGCCCTGCACGAAGGCCAGGCCGAGAATAGCACAGGCCACCGCGGCCAGCATCACGCCCAGCACGATGACGATCAGACGCCGTTCTCGCTGCGGGCGGCGCAGGACCGTCTTCTCATACTCCAATCCTTGCATACCAATACAGGTCATTGGACTACCCTCCTTCCAATGGCCATCAGTCCCTGCTGACTCCTCAATCCGTACAGGTTCTACGCGCTGACCAAGGCGGCCCCTTTGTGCAGTGCCTCCTTGTTGATCCCCAGCAATTTGCGGTGCCGCTCCGGCAGGTGGTCGTCCAGAGCCTTTTCCAGTGCCTCCAGCGACACGACCCCCGTGGCCTTTGCCAATGCGCCCAGGCAGATCACGTTCGCCAGGCGCACGTTGCCCATTTCGGTAGCCATGTCGCTGGCGGGAACGTAAGAGACGCGAATGTCGGTGCGCTGGCTCTTCTGCGGCACCAGCGAACTGTTCACGACCAGCACGCCGCCGGGCTTGATCTCCGGCTCAAAGGCCTCCATCGAGGGAATGTTGAGCACGATGGAGGCACTGGGATGCCGCACCAGCGGTGCGCCGATTTCCTCGTCGGAGACGATGACGGTGCAGCGGGCCTTGCCGCCGCGCATCTCCGGGCCATAGGAGGGGATCCAGGTCACGTGGTGGCCCTGGTCCATCGCGGCATAGGCCAGCAATTGCCCGGCGAAGAGCGTCCCCTGTCCGCCAAAGCCCGAAATGATGATCTCTTCCTGCATCGCCGCCTCCTATTTCCTCTCCATTAGAGCGTGCACTGCGTCGCTCACCTGCGTGTCGCCGAGCGGGTAGTAGGCCACCATGTGCTCCTTGGCCCACTCCAGCGCCTGCACTGGCCCCATGTGCCAGTTGGTGCTGCACGTAGAGATGATCTCGACCATCGAGAAGCCGAGTTCGGCCAGTTGAGCCTGGAAGGCCAGTTTGATGGCCTTCTTCGTGCGCCGGATGCCCGGCACGTCCAGCACCGCCTGGCGGGTGACGTAGGCCGCACCCGGAAGGATGCCGATCAGTTCGGCCATGCGCATGGGCCAGCCGGCCGTTTCCACGTCTCGCCCGGTGGGAGAGGAGGTAGTGACCTGGCCAGGCAGCGTCGTGGGTGCCATCTGGCCGCCGGTCATGCCGTAGATGGCGTTGTTGACGAAGATGGTGGTAAACAATTCACCCCGATTGGCCGCCTGGATGATCTCGGAGGTGCCGATGGCTGCCAGGTCGCCGTCCCCCTGGTAGGTAAAGACCACCTTGTCGGGGCTGACGCGCTTGATGCCGGTGGCCATCGCCGGGGCCCGGCCGTGGGCCGCTTCCGCCATGTCCACGTTGAAGTAATAGTAGGCCAACACCGAGCAGCCCACCGGCGCGATGCCAATGGTGCGCTCCCGCACCCCCAGTTCGTCCAGCACCTCGGCGATCAGGCGATGGATGACCCCGTGAGTACAGCCGGGACAGTAGTGGGTGTGAGCCAGGGTCAGGCTCTCCGGCCGCTGGTAGACCAATTCCAAGTCGGCCGAGATTTCGACAGTTGCCGTTTCCTGTGCCATCTAAATCAAGCCTCCTTCCTGCCCCCAAGCGCGGCGTCGAACCTCTCCAGCGCGGGCAGGACCTCATCAACCAGGGGCACGATGCCCCCCATGCGTCCATAGAACTGCACGGGACAGCGGCCCTCGACGGCCAGCCGCACGTCTTCGACCATCTGGCCGGCGTTCATCTCCACAGACAACATCCCGCGCACCTGCCGGGCAAGTTCCGCCAGGCGAGCACTGGGGAAGGGCCACAGGGTGACCGGCCTCAGGAGCCCCACCTGGATGCCCTTCGCGCGCGCCTCGCGTACGACCGTCTGGCAGATACGGCCCATGGTGCCAAAGGCCACCAACAGGACGTCGGCGTCCTCGGTCAAGTACTCCTTCCAGCGGACCTCGTTGGCCTCAATCTGGCGGAGTTTGGCCTGCAGGCGCAGGTTGACCGCCTCCAGTTTCTCGGCGTCCAGAAAGAGGGAGGTGATGATAACAGGCGACCGGCCTTTGGCGCCGGTCAGCGCCCAGGCCGGCCGTTCCGCCGGAGGACGCACCGGCCGCATGGGCGGCAGTTCCGCCGGCTCCATCATCTGGCCGATGGAGCCATCGGCGACGACCATGGCGATGGTGCGGTATTTTTCGGCCAGGTCGAAGGCCAGCACGACCAGGTCAATGGCCTCCTGCACGCTGGCCGGGGCCAGCACGATCGGGTGAAAGTCCCCGTGGCCGGCCATCTTTACCGCCTGGAAATAGTCCCCCTGGGAGGGCTGGACGTTGCCCAGGCCCGGACCGCCGCGCATGATATTGCCGACCACGGCCGGCACCTCGGAGCAGGCAATGTAGGAAAGCCCCTCCTGCATGAGGCTGATGCCGGGGCTGGAAGAGGAGGTCATCGCCCGTGCGCCAGCGCAGGCCGCGCCGTAGACCATGTTGATGGACGCGACCTCGCTTTCGGCCTGCAGAAACACGCGGCCCAACTCGGGCAGGCGTTCGGAGAAATGCTCCAATACCTCCGTCTGGGGTGTGATGGGGTAGCCGAAATAGGCCTCGACCCCCGCCCGAATGGCCGCCTCGGCGATGGCAGCGTTTCCTTCGAGCAATTCTTTCGCCATGCTCTAGTTACCTCCTCCTGCAGTGGCGGCGGCCCGTTGGGGCTGCCGCTTCTGCCGATACACGGTGAAGACGACGTCGGGGCAGATGGTCGCGCACATCGCGCAGCCGGTGCACGATTCCGGGTCGGTCACCTCGATGGGGGGGTACCCCTTGGCATTGAACCGGCCCTGTGCCAGTTGGAGGATGTGCGCAGGGCAGACGGTCGCACACAGGCCGCACCCTTTACAACGATCCTCGTCAATGATCACCATACCTTTTGCCATGCATTTTCCTCCTACGGATGATCAAAGCCGTCACACCTTGCCTGGTATGTCGGCGCCTTTGTTGGTACTTGAGCTGGTACGGTCGCTGCTTTCGTCTCGGATGATTTGCCGAA
>DATKWP010000376.1:0-21962 GCA_035529535.1 Anaerolineae bacterium
TGTCGAACAGCCTTTCGACAAAATCAGGATTGGTCGCCAGGTCCATCAACGTCCTCTCGTACCCCCGGAGCGCCCAGGCGGTCTCAAAGATCGTCGTGACCGTGACCCCCACGATCCAGTATTCGTCTTTGAACTCGCGCACCACCCGCTCGGCTTCCACGTACAACTCGGACCGGTGCGGATCGGGGGGCCGGTACGAGTCTATCGCCCGTTCATCGGCCAGCGGATGGCCCACCATCTCGGTGTAACGCCCCGTACCAAAGCGGGTCTCGTACTCGACGTTGCGCCACGTCACGCCCCACTCGTCGGTGTAGGTGACCCCATCCTCACTGAGCGTTTCCGTGGCATAGTACGAATTGGCCCATCCGACGGACGTCAGAATCATGTCTTCGTCTATCGTGCGCTCCAGCACGTACGTGTTGCCGCCGCCGTGCGGATTGTGAAGATCGGCCTCCGTCAGGCCCAGTTCGCCCTTGAGCCTGGCAGCAAACTCTGGGGTGAAACTGATCTGCATCGGGCACCGGTCGGGCTGCTCGTGGTGGAGCGCCATGAGTACTCGCTCTCGATGCTTCATAGCGCAGCCTCCTTTCTGCCGCAATCAATTCATCGGATACGGACTAACACGGATTTCCCCTTCCTATCCGCGTTCATCCGCGTTCATCCGCGTTCATCCGCGTTCGCGTCCCCCGCCGCCGGGCCACAATACAGGTACGGCATAGAAAAGTAAGAGGAACCCTTCGGAAACAGCACGCGCAGTACGTGACGGCGTTCTGGCCGCACGACGATGTCCGGCCAGGCATCCCGCAGTTCGTCCAGGTCACGGTAGCCGAGGACGAGGCGGACGAAGGCATCGGGCGGGATACACAGGTCACCCCCATCCGCCCCCATGGAGGCGTCCACGAAGCCGACCGCATCCACGCGCACCATCCTGCCCGCCTCAAAGTGCAGGACAAACGCCTGGCGGAACAGGTTGAGGCAGAGTTCCGCCGTCAGGCCGGCACAGTCGGAGGCAGCCACGCGGCGTTCCAAAATCGGCCCAATCCTGGACAGCAAGCGCGCGACGTCCGGGATGCGCATCAACCACTGATCGTGCGGCAGCGGCACGCTGCCCAGGCTGCGGCCCAGCCGTACCAACGTGCCTGTCTGGGGCCAGCCCAAGCGGATCTCGCCCCCCATAAGCGCAGCGACGGCGGCCTTGAGCATCCGCAAGACGGCCAGCCCGACCTCCTGGCTCACGATTCCACTCTCCGTCGCTGCGATGCCCTGGCTGTTTCTCAATTCCGTCGTAACGACGTAGCCAACGGCGCGGCCGTCGCGCTCGTCCTCCACCAACTGCACCGGGTACTGCATCCACTGTAGCAGGAACCGCCAATAGTCGGGACTCCGCAGCGTGCGGTTGTGGAGCGACGCCGTCGCCTCCTGGTAGAGGCTGGTCAATACCGCTGCATCCTCCAGGGTTGCACGCCGCAGCCGATAAGGGCGGGGCTGACCGGCAGGTTCATCGGGTATGCACCATGCAGGGAGTGAGTCGCTCGCCCAGTGGTCAACGGCGTAAGCATAGCCGTACTGGCGGTAGTAATAGGGGATGCCCTCGATGATACACAGATCGAAGCGGCGCTCGCTCGCCATGCGGTGGAAACGGTGGATCTGGGCCCGCACCAGTCCTCTGTGGCGATAGCGGGGATGGGTGGCCACCATCTCCAGCATCGCGACGTCCAGATCAACCTCCCCGTAGCGGCAGTGCCAGGGAATCAGGCAGGTTGTGGACACCACCTCGCCGGTGGTTTCATCCTCTACCAGCAGAAAATCGCCGGTTCTGATCTCAGGGTGGTGGTGCAGCAGGTGAGCGCAGGTGATGCCCTCCATCTCGCTGACGACGGCGGCGTGGAAAGCCGCGTATCGCTCGACGTCGCGTTCGTCGCGGACGGTGCGTAGAACCAGACCATCTCCCAGGGATGCTGCATCCACGCCCTCTTCGTTTTCCATAGCGCGAAACCGGTTTTTTTCGATAAGCGAAGCGACAACCGGTTTCTCAGCCACCAGGCCTTCTTCGTTTTCCATAGCGCCACTCTGTACCGTGCGGCTATAGGGCGATGGGACATCTCTGGTGCGCCGAATCGCGGGCAGCCAGCGAGATCTCCGTAATGACCTTGGCCGCCTCCGCCGAAATGGCCGGCGCCCTGCCGTGCTGCAAGTCGTCCACCCAGAACATCTCCCACTCACGGGTGTACTCACCCGCGCCCGGCGTCTGGTTCGGCACAGGTAACGCCTGGTAGCCCCTGGCGCTGTCCAACCCTACGATGGCCTTCGTCGAATCACCTGCGGAGCGATAGATGCTGATCACCCCCTGGGGCCCCACGATCTCTACCTGCCAGGAGGGGTAGGGGACGCGGTTGCAGAAATACATGTCGAACGAGGCTATGCCGCCCCGCTCCATGCGCATCACGATCCGGCCACAATCCATGAAAGGGCTGTCGGGCGTAGTAAAGTTGCCATACTCGGCAAAGACCGTCTGGACTCTGTCCTCCATAAAGTGGAGTACCAGGTCAATGCCGTACCAGCCGAGCGAAAGTTCAGGCCCGCCTTCTTGGGGATCGCGATACCAGTCATTCTTGTGAAAACCGTCTATTGTTCCGTGGTGATGGCAAATTCGCACGGCGAAGGGCTTGCCAATCAGGCCCTTGTCCACCGCAGTCTTGGCCGCCATCATATCCGGCAGGTATCGGGCGCTGGGACCCACGGCGATCTGGATACTGTGGCGCTTTTGCGCTGCGACGATGCGTTCGGCGTCGGAGAGGGTGGTGGTGAACGTCTTGGGGATGAAAATGTTGGCGCCGAGTGGGGCCAGCCGCTCGACCCAAGCCGCATGCTCGGAATGGCGAGAGATGAGCACCAGTGTGTCCAGGCGCTCGCCGGCCACCATTTCTTCCGGTCGGCTGTAGAGCTTGACCTTGAACTTCTCGGCGTATTCCGCCACCGAGATGCCCAGAGTGTCTCGAATGGCTGTTTCACTGGCGCCGAGCGTCGCCGCGGCGAGGAACTTGACGCCTTTCCTGGCCTGTAGCCCACTGCCAATCGCCACAGGCCAATACAGCGCCGCAAGACCCACCATACCAACTCTCATTATTCCTCTCCTCGTATAACCCAGGGTACTGTCATTCCGAGATTCCTCACTGCGTTCGGAATGACAACATTTCCTGTCATTCCGAGATTCCTCACTTCGTTCGGAATGACAGCGTTTCCTGTCATTCCGAGCGAAGCGAGGAATCTCGCGGTGTCTCCGGGGCAGTGACCAGGCGCTTGGATTGTGACTTCCCGGCTCACTGACCGCTGGCAATTGGCTCAATCGGTTCGGGAAACCATGGTGCCTCGGCCATGTTCCTGAAGTTGACGACGGAAACTGGCGCGGCCCAGCGCACTGCGTTGACGATCACCTGTTGGACTTGTCTTTGGTGATAGATGGGAAAGGTTTCGTGGCCGGGCTGGAAGTAAAAGACCTTGCCCCGACCCCGGTGCCAACAACACCCGCTGCGGAAAACCTCTCCACCCTGGAACCAACCGATAAAGATCAACTCGTCGGGCCGCGGGATGTCGAAGAACTCACCATACATCTCGGTATGCGGAATCTCAAAGTACTCGCCCAGCCCCTCGACGATGGGGTGTCCCGGAGCGACGACCCACAGCCTGTGCTTTTCGCCGGCCTCGCGCCACCTGGCAGAACACGCGGTGCCCATCAGCCTGCGGAAGACCTTCGAAAGACTGCCCGAGTGAAGCACGACCAGGCCCATACCGTTGAGCACGCGCCAGTAAACCTTGTCCGCGATTTCATCTTTGACTTCGTGGTTCGCCATGTGTGCCCACCAGACGAGCACGTCCGTGTTTTCCAGCACCTCGCTGGTCAGGCCATGCTCCGGTTCGTCGAGCGTGGCCGTGCGTGCTTCTATGTCGGGTTGTGAGCGCAGAAAGCCGGCGATTGCGCCGTGGATGCCCTCGGGGTAGATCATGGCGATCTCGGGGCTGCGCTTTTCGTGGCGATATTCGTTCCACACCGTTACGCGGATCTTGTCTCCCATCGGCTCTCCTCGTATGATATTTTGATACGCAATTGTGTCTACCTCAAGCGTGCGACCACTTTTCGGCCATCTTGAGCAGATGGCGGGCCTGGGCCTCTGATTCACAAGCGGTCTCGATGAATAAGCCGCGGGCCGAAAGCAGTTCGAGGGCGGTTTCGACTTCCTCCGGCGCGATGGTGATGAAAAGATTCTTTCCTTTGGCTTGCACCAGGCGGAGCGTGTCCAGGTAATGGAGAGGGCTTGGCTTACCGGCGCCCGGCAAGATTTGGAAAGCCTGAATGCGGGGTAAATCCGTGAGCGCGGGCACGTGGCGAAAATTGCCGACGCCATCCACATGGTACACGCTATGATCCAGACACTGGCTCACGCGCTCGATCACCGGGAGAAACAGGTTGCTGAACATCTTTGGCGAGATCATGTAGGCGAAATCGCAACACAGGGGATAGAAACGTCCCGGCGACCAGAGTCTGAGCCAGGCAGTGCTGCCGACCCCTGCCTCGCGTATGATCTGGTACAAGGCGTCGTAGACCTCGATCCATACATCCATCAGGTAGGACTCTGCCTGCCGCACGCGCTCCGGCGTGAGGGACACATCGAGCAACAGGCGATCCGAGCCGCGCAGCGCGGCAAGAACATCGCCACAACCGCCCAGCGCGCTGCCACCGCCGAATTCGGGTATCGCTTTCCCAGCCGATTCCCGGATCGCCCGCTGAAGCTGCGCCAGGGTGAACCGCCACCATCGGTTCTGCGGGTCCAGGTGCAGCGTCGTCACCTCCCAGTCATCTTCCGTCAAAAGCGGCTCCCACCAACCCGTTTCCATATCCAACGTCACCGGACACCCCAGGTAGGCGGGCACGCTGGTGTGTCCAGGACTTCCGCCGCTCCAAACGGGGAAGGCCTCGCCGCCATAGAAGGTCGTGGCGTGCTGATATTCGTTCAGCGCAGAGATATAGTCCAGATCTGTCCAGCGTTGGAGCGGGTCGGCGGGCCGTACGGGTGGGGAGATGGAGGTCTGATCGGCGCGCGGCGCCGTCACCGCCAGGGCACAGCGCTCGAAACTCTCCCCTGCCCACCACGCCAGAAAGTGTTGTTTCGTTTCCTCCCAACCCAGTTTGTAGAGCAGTGACACGTTATAAGCCCTCCCAAACAACTGAGACGGGTGTGTTTCAACCAGGTTGGACGAGACTTTGACTCCAACTGAAGCGAAACACACCCGTATAGCATCGGCGACTTGGGCTGGCGCACGAGCTGATCGTGTGCCTGTCTTCAGCTCAGATCGTGAAAGGCAAACTTACGCGGCCCGGCGTGGGACAACTTGAACGGGAAACGGTCTCGCAGGCCCTCCATGATCGTCCACATCCCATGTTCATCGAAATGCCTCCATCCCTTCTCGTCAAACATGCGGATGACTTCGCTTGGATCCAGCGGGCCGTTTCCCTTCACCACCTGCAACACCTGCCTGTCCACTTGCGTGTAGGCCAGGGGTTCGACGCTGCCACTCTCCGCCAGCCTGATGGCCTCTTTTAGTGCTTTTGCCGCTTCTTTAGCCTTTTCCACGGCCACCATGTTGTTGGTACTCACGATCCTCGGGATCACGTCCTCCGCGACCGGGCACAAGCCTGCTTTCCAGTCCACCTTGCCGGTGTAGAGGTGACAGTTGTACGGACAGCCCTTATTGCCATACGCATTGGGATTGCGGAAAATCGCATACATGTAGGCCGGAACCTGCAGAAAGCCGGTGCCAAAATCTGCACCTGCCTGGCGCAGGGCAGCCTTGAACACATTGTAGTCAATGTCGTTGCGTTCTCCGTGGAAGAGACAACTCCAATAGTAAGGGGCTACCACGCTGCCGGGCAGTTCCTGGCGAGCGTCGAGCCAGGGGCAACCGGTCACGGCTTCGTCGAGCGCTTTTTTCCCCTCGCTGAACTCTTTGAGATACCCTGGCACTTTCTTGAGTTGTGCGACGCCGAATGCAGCCTGGAACTCGGTCATACGGTAGTTGGAGGAAAGCACTTCGGGGCTTTCGCCGAAGATAATGCGCTTTTCGAGTTCGGCGGCCAGTTCATCGTCGTCGGTGATCGCCATGCCGCCTTCGCCGGTCGTCAGTTGCTTCCACATGTTGAACGAATAGGTGCCGATGTGGCCCCAGGTGCCCAGCTTCTTACCTTTGTACTCGGCAAAGATGGCGTGGGCGCAATCTTCCAGGAGATAGATGCCGTGCCGGTCGGCAACCTCGCGCAGTTTGTCTACCTCGGCCGGAAAACCCCACAGGTGGGTCACCCAGATGGCCTTGGTGCGCTCTGTGATCCTTTCCTCTACTGATTTTGGATCCATCTGGAAGTTATCGGGTCTCACGTCGGCCCACACGGGAATGACGTTGTTGTGCAGGCAGGCGATACCGTGGAACTGGACCACGGGGTCACAAATGATCTCGTCGCCTGCTCCGGCGCCGATGGCTCCAGGGATGGCGTGCATCAACACCATCGCCGTGGCGCCTGTGAGCGCGTGCTTGACCCCCATGGCCCTGGCAAAGTCTTGCCGGAACTGATCCATAAATCCGCCGGATCTATCGCAGAACCATCCGCTTTCGACAACCTTGGTCAGGTTTTGGATCTCTTCTTCGCCGTAATTTCCATACAGAGACATGGCTTCTTCCTCCTTGAACCAGATGCCCAACACTGTCATTCGGAGCGAACATGGATGTACTCATCCACGGAATCTCTATGGGCTTCTTTTTAGAATTCGGTGCGCACCTTCACCACACCGCCCTTGTGGATAGACTCCCACGCCGCCGAACACACCGCCACCGACTTGGCTCCGTCGCGAACGCTGGGGGAGGGTTCCCTGTCTTCGTTGAGGCACTCCTCGAAATGCCGGAGGTAGCGTACCACCCCCGGCCCATGTCCCAGAGCCCCTTCCGTCTCCGCCGGGAAAGTCATAATGGCCAACGGGTGCTTTTCCAGTTTGTCGAAGACGACTTTGATGTGCCCATCCTGTTGGTCTGTGAAATCGGCCATCAGGCTGGCCTTGCTGCCGTACAGGCTCAGTCCCATCATCGGCATCGGCGGCTCTACCAATCCATAGGCACCCAGCACCCTGGCGATGACACCGCTCTTGAACTTGAGGTTGATCAAATAGTTGTCCTCGTACGGATACTCGGGCGTGAGGTTGCCCTTGCGACCGTAGGCGTGCACCTCCTCCACTTCACCCAGGAACCAGCGCAGCAGGTCAATCGGGTGGGAGGCGCCACCGTACATGAGATCCTGGGGAGCCTGCAGACGCCAGGGAGTCAGAGGGAAAAAGCCACGTGCGTCGTGCACATAGTGCGCCTCGGCAAAGATGATCTCCCCCAGGTCGCCGTCATCAAGCATCCGCTTTGCCCCGGAGAACTCTGGGTTGAAGCGCATAGTCTGACCGACCAGGAACTTGAGGCCGGTCTGGTCCACCAGTCGGACCAGTTCAGCGGCATCTTGGTTCTTGGTGCACATCGGCTTGGTACAGATCACGTGCTTGCCCGCCTTCAGAGCGGCGCTGGCGTGCTCGGCGTGCAGGTGGTCGGGCGAGTAGACGGCGATGACCTGGATGTCGTCGCGGGCGATCAGTTCACGGTAGTCAGTGCTCCAGAAAGGGTTCCCTTGCTGCTCGGCGAAACGTTTGACCGCGTGTTCAGGCAACGCACACAGCCCCCGCACCTCGAGCCGTGAATCCGGGTCACCGTTGATGAGCAGCACGTTCGCGCCCATGCCGATCCCGATAACGCCGATACCGATGTCTTTCTTAATCACATTTCGCCTCCTCCATCAAGAGTAGTGTTCCAGAAGCTGGCTAATTGTGCAGAATCTCACGTCTCCCTGTTCCCGGGCATAGGCAAAGAGACGCTCGTACACCCCAAGCCCCGTAGCCCACTCACCGGTCATCGCATAGTAGTGCGACAGGGTAACAAACGTGCCCGAGACCTGGCACACCCGGTGAAAGTCATGCTTGATCAGAGCAAAGTGCCTATCCAGGTCCTCATCCTTCAGGAACCAGGTATATTCCGAAAGCACAGGCACCTCGATCAGCCCAGCCTTATGAGGGAATGGGTGCGGGGGCACACCATCTTGCCACGGCTCGCCCGCATCATACTGCCGGTTGATGTAGCGCCACCCCATGGGGTTGACGACCAGGTTAGAACTCCAGCGCAGCCCTTGATCGGCCACAGCCCGGTACATATTGTCGCAGATGGCTAGGCACCCCGCTCGGAAGCCTTGAGGCTCATATCTCAAGGCCCGGTAGAAGATCTCCTTGCCCTTGGCCAGTTTTTCGCTCAGGGCCTGCACGGTGTGACCGGCCCGGATGACGTGGGGCTCGCGCTGCCACCGGGCTTTGACCTCACCAGGCATAATGTCCAGCATAAAGCCGGGGGGCACCCCGAACTCAAAGTCCGCGTGGGTGAGATCGTGGAGCTGGAGCTCGTGCCCCTCGCCCAACGCGCGCTGAAACAGATCCAGCCATTTAGGCTTCTTGTCCAGTGGCTCTCCACCAGCGGCCGGGACGACGAAGAAAGTGGCAGGGACCTCCTGCTCGGCCAGGAAATCGAGCAACTCGCGGAACAGCTCTGGCTGCTGGCTACCGGCGTCGTCGTTGGTCAGGGCGAACAGGGTCTCGGTCACAAGTTAGCCTTTCAAAGCCGACCGAGCCAACCCTTGTACGAAATACTTCTGGCCGAAGAAGTACAGGACAAGCGTAGGCACGAGGCCCAGAAAAGCCCCGGCCATGATCGTGCCGAATCTCTCGACACCGGTCCCGGCACGCCCCCTCAGGTACGCCAGCCCCAACTGAACGGTCATTTTGCTCTGGGTGTTGAGGTAGATCAGCGGCCCGAAAAGGTCGTTCCACGTCCCCAGGAACGTGAGTACTGCGACGGTGGTCAAGATTGGTGCGCCCAGCGGGAGAAAGATGTTCCAGTAAATCCTAAAGAAATTGGCGCCATCTATCTGGGCTGAATCAACCAGGTCCTGCGGGATGCTGCGGAAGTACTGGCGGATCAGGAACACGTAGAAGGCGCTGCCAAAGAAGCTGGGTACGATGAGCGGAGCGTGGGTGTCCACCCATCCCAGCAGGCGCATGACCACGAAGGTGGGTATCAGCGTGACCGCACCTGGGAGCATCATCGTCGCCAGGAGAATAACAAAGAGGGCTTCTTTTCCACGGAAACGCATGCGGGCAAAAGCAAAAGCAGCCAACGACGACGAGAGACTGGTACCGATCACCGACAGAACGGTGATCTTGGTACTGTTCAGCAGGTACATTCCCATGGGCGCCAGGGCGAAAAGGTTGACATAGTTCTGCGGGTACAGCGGGTTCGGGATGAGCTGCGGCGGCCAGAGGTACTGCTTGCCGGGAGCCTTGAGCGACGTTGACACCATCCACAGGAGCGGGAAGAGCATCAACACCGCAACCGACATCAGCACCAGGTGGGTCAGCAGCCGCGGTGTGATCCGTCTGAGATTGACCCCGGATCGTCGGGTTTTCCGGACATATTGAACCATAGTCCTCCCCTTCACATGCCCTCTTCGTAATAAACCCATTTCTTCCCTAAACGGAAGTTGATCAGGGTCAGGGTCACAATCACGACGAACAGAATGTAGGCGACGGCCGACGCCAGGCCCATGTGCTGCTCGCGAAAAGCCTTGCCGTACAGGAACATCACCGCCATCAAGGTAGCGTTGGCTGGTCCGCCAGCCGTCAGTATGTATGGAGTGACAAAGTCCTGACACGCGCCAATCACGCCCGTTACCAGCATAAAGAACGTTACCGGCGAAAGGAGGGGCAAGGTAATGTGGAGGAAGCGCTGCAGGGTGTTCGCTCCGTCTATCTCGGCCGCCTCGTAGTACTCGGTCGAAATGCTCTGCAGCCCGGCCAGGAAGATGACGATGTTGAAGCCCAGTCCTTGCCAGAGGGCGAAGATAATCATAGATCGCATCGCCCAGTGGGTGCTGCCCAGCCAGGCTGGGCCCTGGATGCCAAAGACCTTGAGGACAGCGTTGAGTATGCCAAACTGGGGCTCATAGATCCACTGCCACAGCACGCCCAGCGCCACAGTTGGCGCCACTACCGGTATGAAGTAGATCGCCCGGTAAACAAACCGGCCGGCGATCTTCTGGTTGAGGAGTATGGCGAACACGATGCCCAGGGCGATGCCGGGTACGATGGTGCCTAGGGCGTAGACGCCCGTGTTGCTCATCGCCTTGAGGAAATAGCGCTCCTCGGTGAACAGGTTGACATAGTTTCGGATGCCGATCCAGCGCGGCGCCCTCAGCAGGTTCCACTCGGTGAAACTGATGTACATCGAAAACAAAGTCGGGTAGATTTGGAATATGCAGATCCCCAGGGCCATCGGCGCTACGAAGAGCCACCCCAGGAATCCTTCTTGCCGCCGCATGCCGCTCAGCGTCTGCTTTCTCATACTCCGATCTCCTTCATAGGCGTCTGGGGAGGTCGGGTGAACGACCTCCCCAGAACGGCCCCTATGCGCAAGTTACGCCTGGTTGAGCAGTTCCCAAGCCTTGTCGAGTTCCTGCTGCGCGACCGTGTTGCACTCCTCGATGGCGGCCTGGATGTCCGTGCCATCGGCGAAGGCCGCATCTATAGGGGGTAGACAGGCGCCCAGTACCGTCCAGACTTCGAAGAAGGTGAGGAAATTCTTCCTTGACTCCGCGACTATGTTATCCAGCGCCTTTGAGCGGTGCTCTGGCGGTGTCCTGGTGTACCATGCCCTACCCACTTCCGGGAAGTTGGACGGGACGACGAAATTCAAATCGCCCAACTTGGCCTGACCTGCTTCGCCCGCCAGGTAGCTCATCAGCCGCCAACTTGCCTCTACTTCCTGCGTGCTCTTGTATATCCACCAGCCGTCGGACTCGACCGTGGTGAGGCGGCTGCCAGTCTGTGGGTGTTTGGGCAGCATGGCCATGTCCCATTCGAAGTCAGTGATGGTTGCAAAATCGGCTACCCACCAGATGCCGTCCAGCGTCATGGCCACCTGGCCCGACATGAACGGGTTGGTGGCGGCCTGGAGCCCCGGCGGCGGGGCGATCTTTTCGGTATAGATGAGGTCCCAAAGCCACTTGATGGACTCTACTACCCCTGGCGAAGTGAAAGTCGCCGTCTTGAAATCCGCCGAGACGAACTCTCCGCCTGCTTGCCATGCATACCAGCCGCGCACCCACATACCCGAAGGGGGCACGAGGAAACCCCACTTGTTCGCGTCGGCATTGGTGATGGCCTTGCCTGCTGCAACCAGATCGTTCCAGGTCCAGTCGTCGGTGGGATACGCCACACCGGCCTCATCGAACATGTTCTTGTTGTACGCGAAAAGCTGCCCCTGGGCGTCGCTCGGCAGCCCCCACAGGTTTCCGCCTTCGGAGCCGCTGTCAATGTCGCCTGCCGCCCAGCGGTACTGGGCCACGGCGCCTGGCAGCATCTTGTCTATGGGGAACCCGCTGCCGGCGACCAGGTCGCTAACCGACAGCAGGATTCCGCTCTTGGCGTACGAGACCAAGTGACCGTAATCGGACATGCCCACGTCGGGCGGCGTGCCGCCGGCGACTTGGGTCTGGATTTTCGCCCAGTAGTCCTCAGTTTGGGGGACGAACTGCCTTTCCACCTCGATGTCCGGGTTCGCTGCCACAAAGTCGTCAATCACGCTTCCCATGGCCGCTTCGAAGCTAGACCAGGTGTAGCTGGAGAAGATCAGCCTCTTGGTTTCCGCTGGTGCTGGCGTAGCGGCGACCTCGCCTTCGGCCTTGGTGGGCTCGGCAGGCTGGGTAGTTCCTGGCGCCTTTGGAGCGCAGGCGGCCAGGAGGGCGCCGGCCGCGCCGACTCCGGCCAGCTTCAGAAAGGTCCTGCGTGTAAATTGCTCGTTCATCTTCATAGCCTCCTTCATTATACACTATTTGCGAATCGGGCACACTTCTCATTTTCTGTTCGTCGGGTAGAGCAACCGGTGTTGCCGCTCACCTGCAGCGTATTCTCATGAACAACCTCCTTCCTCAGGCTAACCTTTCTCCGTGACTCGAATTGCCTCGCGCAGGAGGTCAGCCCTCCGCTTGACCTCGTCAGGTTCCGCTTCGACCAGCCCCGACATGACGAGCCGCGGGATGACATCCTCGGCCGTGGGGCAGAGTCCCTGCCGGTAGCGATAGTCGCTCTGGTAGAATGGGCAGCGCACCGGACAATCGGACTGATGATATGCGGTCGAGATCTTGAACATGTCAAAGGTGTAGGCCGGCGCCCCTGTGAACCCGAACCGCAAGGGCAGCTCCAGCTCTGCGACCACCTGCTTGAAGCGATCGTAATCCAGGCCGTGTTGATCCCCCTCCCAGGTGCAGACCCAGATGTAGCCGGACTGGATGGCCTCCTCGGGCACGTGCCGGTTGCGCAGCCACTGGCAATCGCGGATGGCCTCGTCGAGAATGGGCAGGCTCTGTGTGTATTCCTCAACATAGCCGTCAACCCGCTGCAATTGGGCCAGGCCCACGGCTGCCGTCATCTCGTTCATCCGAAAGTTGAGCGTCAGGAAAGCAGGCGACTCGCCGCTGAAGGCCCATTCGTTGTAGAGTTTCTCGTACAGGTCGGCGCGGTGGGTGGTCATCATGCCGCCGTCGCCCGTGGGTAGGTGCTTGCCCTGCTGGAAACTGAAGCAGTTCAGGTCGCCGTAGGTGCCGGCGTGTTTGCCCTTCCAGTAGGAGCCCATGTTGTGGGCGCAATCCTCGATCATGAAGATTCCATGTTCGTCGCAGATCCCCCTGATTTCGTCCAGCTCGGCACACAGCCCCCACAGGTTGGTGACGATCAGTGCCTTGGTCCTGGCGGTAATATTGGCCCGCACCGACGCGGGATCCATCAGGTAAGTGTCATACCGTACGTCGGCGAAGCGGGGCACCGCGTTAAAGTACAACGCCGCCACTGCCCCAAAGTGCACAATCGGATCGCAGATGACCTCCATGCCAGTGCCGGCCCCGCTGACACTCACTGCCTGGGCCAGGGCAGTCATGGCGGAATTGCGCGCGATACCGAACCTGGCACCAACCTTCCTGGCAAACGCCTCCTCAAAACGAGTCGTCATACTCCCTTCTTCGTGGTACCAACCCAGCCTGCCACTGTCGAGTACGTCCTTGAGATACTGCATCTCCAGGTCTCCGAACACTCGAGCCATCGTCGCATCTCCTTTTTAGATCGGAATTACCCCTCGCGCACCGCTTCACCTTGTGGGCAACGGAAATGGTCGTTTCGATAACGCTCACGCACCGCCGGGTCACGTAAGTCCGGCACCTCCAGGCACCTGCCTCCTTCCACCCATGAGCGATAGGCCAGGATGCCCGGCAGGGTGAAGTCGCAGGCCTGGTAGACGTCAATGGGTAGAGGGGTGCCATTCCGCAAGGCTTCCAGGAAAAGGTGAACGGTGTAAAAGTCCCCTCCGCCGTGGCCAGCCCGCGCCGCTTCCTCGGCGCACACAGGGAAACGCGGCACGTACCGGTGCTTGCATTCCACCAGGAGGTCGCCTTCCCGGTACACGTGTACCACACCACCCTCCCAACGGTCGCTTTCCACTGCCCCCTGGGTGCCGTACAGGTTGTACCAGACGGAGTAAGGTTCGCGCACGGCGGAAAAGGAGAGCAGCACACGTACCAACGCTCCACTGCTCAAACGAACAAGAGAGACACCGAAGTCAATCGGGCTGCGGCACCCGGCTATCCTGCTTTCCACTGCCTGCCCAATCACCGAGACGGGCCGCGCGTCAGCGATCTCCAAAACCGGCCCCAGGGAGTGGGTATTGTAATAGAACGGTGGCAGCCAGGCTCGCCAGTGATATGAGCCATCGGCGTTGCGCCCCATCATGTTGCGAATGTCGTGTACGTACTCGCATTCACCGTAGAGGAAATTCCCCAATATCCCTTCCCGGAACAGCCGCCGCATTTCCAGGATTTCGCGGGCGTAGCAGTGGTTCTCGTCCATCATGTACTGGCGGCCGCTCTTCTCGACCGCCTCGACCAGTGCCACCCCTTCGGCCGGCGTGTGGAAGGCAGTGATTGCGGAGAAAACGTCCTTGCCCGCTTGCAAGGCTTTGACGGCATCCGGGCCATGGTCGTGGATGTAACTGGCCAGCACCAGGATGTCCAAGTCCACTGCCAGCAAGTCCGCATAGTTGCGGAACAGCCGGGCATCCGGGAAACTAGAGGCGAACGACGCCAGGCGCGCCGGATCGAAATCGCAGCCCGCTGCGATCTGCACATCGTCGTGCCTGGCAAAAAGCCTGGCCAGATAGGTACCCCGGCCAGTGCCATAAACTCCCACGCGGAACCTGGTGCTCATCCGACAGCATGCCTCCCGGCATTGCTACCATCGCGCGGAAATAGTAGAACGCTTGACAAAGCCGCTACACCGCACGAATGATCGTCACCACGAGAGAAAATGGGCTGAATTGCCGCTTGACAAAATCGCATAATCATTATATCATATGTATGATAATCTGTCAATATAGAGAGGTGGCACGTGCTAAAGCGATTAGAGCGCACAAGCGCAGTCGAGCCGGTGCTGGAGCAGTTCCGAGAGGCCATCGAATCGGGTCTCTGGCCTCCGGGCAGCCAGATCCCAACCGAGAGCGAGTTGGTAGACATGCTGGGCATCGGGCGCGGGGTGGTCCGCGAGGCCCTGGCCACGCTCAAGGCGTTTGGCCTGATTGATTCCCAGCCAGGGCGTGGCACCTTCGTCACTCACAAGCCCTCTGAGCTGAACACCTGGATCGTCGCCATCGGTTCGGACAACCGCGAACTGCTTGAGGCGCGCTACGGCATTGATGCCTGGATCAACTACCTGGCAGCCCGCAAGGCCACGCCGGAGGATGCAGAATGCATCTCAGAGTTGATGAGACAGATGGAGCAGGCCGTGGCCGAGGGCAAGAGCCGGGACGAGATCGTGGAACTCGACGGCCAGTTCCACGATGCTATGGCCAAAGCCACTCACAATTCAGTACTGGCGCGCTTGAGCGTCATTATGTCAGCCAGCCTGGAGCACAGCCGTCGAGCCAACATCTCCACGAAGGACCTGTTGAATGAGGCACTCCGTTCGCACCGGGAACTGACCGAGGCGGTGCGGGTGCACGACTCAGACGACGCCTGGGCGGCTACACGCCGCTCTCTGCGGCGCGTGGCGCGCATGCAGGATCTCGAGATTGATGCCGACGACGAGTACGCCGGTGCAGAGTGAAATCATAAGGAGCCTTTCATGACCAGTACCTCGCAACTCGACGTCGCCCAGTTACTCTCCGAAGAGTGTCTCAAGCACATCGTGCTCGACCTCAGGCAAATGAAGGCTTTCATCGAGGACCCCCTCGTGATCGCCAGGGCGGACGGGGTATGGTACGAGGACGTACACGGCAAACGGTACCTGGATGGCCTTTCCGGAATTTTCGTCGTCACGGTCGGGCACAACAACCGCCGCGTCATCGAGGCCATCCAGGCACAACTTGCCCAACTAGAGTTCTCCCCTCCCCTGCACAGTACGAACCCACCTGCCATTCAACTGGCCAACAAGATCGCCGCGATCACTCCTGGAGACCTGAATACCGTCAAACTGGTCAGCAGCGGCTCCGAGGCGACCGAGTCGGCCATGAAAATGGCGCGCCAGTACCACCGCCAGACGGGCCATCCCCAGAAGTACAAGATCATCTCCCGCTATTGGGGCTTCCACGGCTCTACCTTCGGCGCGCTCAGCGCCACCGGCACGACACGCCGCAAATGGATGTTCGAGCCGTTGATGCAGGGCTTTGTGCACGTGTGGCCACCCACCTGCTACCGCTGCCCCTTTGGGCTGGCGTACCCGGCCTGCGGTGTGCGCTGTGCCACCATCATCGAAGATACTATCAAGATGGAAGCCCCCGAGACAGTTGCTGCCGTGATCCTAGAGCCGATTGGCAACACCGGCGGGATCGTCACCCCTCCGCCCGAGTACCTGCCCATCGTGCGCCAAATCTGCGATCAACACGACGTGCTGCTGATCTTCGACGAGATCATCACCGGCTTTGGCCGCACGGGCCAGATGTTCGCTGCGCAAACCTTCAACACGCTGCCAGACATTCTGTGCATGGGCAAGGGTATGTCCAGCGGTTACGCGCCACTGGCCGGGATTGCCTTTCGAGACCACGTGGCCGCTGCCTTTTGGGGAGAGGAGCAAGACGACGTCGAGTTCGCCCACGGGCACACCTACGGTGGCAACCCCGTAGCCTGCGCCGCGGGCCTGGCCAGTATTGCCGAGATCGAGGAGCGAGACCTGCCACGGCGCGCGCGCGAGCTGGGGGCGCGGCTGTGGCGCAGACTGGAGGGACTGCAGGACCTGGGCATCATAGGCGACATCCGGGGCAAAGGATTGCTGCTCGGCGTGGAATTCGTGCAAGACCCGAGCACCAAAGAGAAATTCCCCGACGACGTCAAGTTCGGCCTGCAAGTCGGCAAGCAGGCGCTGCAAAACGGCCTGCTGTTGCGATTTGACCCCGATTGGATCGCGTTCGCCCCGCCATTGGTGATCAGCGAGACCGAATTGGATCAAATGATGGACATCTTTACTCAGAGCGTGCGCCAGGTGCTGGCGCGTGTGCGGCGCTAATCCTCGCCAAGACCCTAAAGGTTTTCCGAAACCTTTAGGGTCTATTTACCGATCAATACTATGCAGGCTGTTGTCTGGAAAGACTTGAAGAAGATAGAGGTGTGCGATGTTCCCCGGCCTGTTCCAGGGGAAACCGAGATCCTGGTACGAGTCAAGGCCGCTTCCCTGTGCAAGACAGATGCAGCGATGGTCGAACACGGGATTCTCGGTCTCGAGCCGCCCGTGATCATCGGGCACGAAGTAGCCGGCATCGTGGAAGAACTGGGAGAGGGTGTCGAAGGGCTGAGCGCCGGGCAATTGGTCGCCCTGGACCCGCCCGTGCCTTGTCGTCGCTGCCGGGTCTGCCAGGCAGGCCTCCGGCACATGTGCCCCAACACGCGCCACATCGGCGCCCACATCCCAGGAGGCCTGGCGGAGTACATCGCGATTGACTATCGCAACGCTCATCCTGTGCCGCGCGGGCTGTCGCCAGAAGCAGCATCCCTGGCCGAACCGTTCGCCGTCTGCCTCGAGGCCATCGGCCAGGCAGGCGGCGTGCAAGGGAAGACGGTCTGCGTGTTCGGTGATGGCCCGTTCGGCATCATCCTCTGCCGTCTGGCACGCCGCCAACGAGCCGATCAAGTCCTGTTATTCGGCCACCACCAGGCACGTATGCAACAGGTGAAGGAATACGACGTGCTGACGTTTGACGAACAGCATGTGGACGTGGGTCGCTGCATTCGGGAGCACACGGACGGCTGCGGTGTCCAGGTCGCCGTTGACACTACCGGCACTCCACAGGTCCTGGACAACGTCGTGGACTGGTTGATGCCCCGCGGTACACTGGTCCTCTTTACTCCGCCAGGGATGCCGTGGTTCATTGACCTGGACAAGGTTCATTTCAACGAAATCGCCATTGTGGGGTCTTGCCGCTCCCTAGACCTGTTTCCTGAAGCACTCGTGGCTATGCGGGAGGATGCAGACCGGACGGAAGCGCTGATCAGCCACAGGCTTCCGATCCACCAGGTCCACCACGGATTTGAGCTGATGCGCAGCCGCAAAGACGACGTCATCAAGGTTGCCATTGTCTTCGGTGGCAACCCGGACGGCTGACACGCCTCCATCGGAATGTCCCACGCAGCGATTCAGGCGCTACTTCCCAGCTCCTGGCGAGCACATTCGACGATCCGATCCACCTCTCGCGCCAGCGCCTCGTCCAGCGGCTCCGGCTGGTGGGTGGCGAGGATGCGCCTCACCTCGGCGGCGGCGCGTTCGCCCATCGAGGCCCGCCCTTCATCTTCCCAGACGTCCCACGCCTGGCGCGTCCAGGCCAGGCCGGGGAACCAGATCTCCTGGCGGAAGTGGCGGACCGTGTGGTCTTCGGCCAGGTAATGGCCGCCGGGGCCCACCGCGTACACGACCTCCGTAGCCAGCGTGTCGGGGGTGACCTCGAACCCACGGGCGATGCGCTTCACGTAGGCCATCAGTTCGTCGCCCACGAACAGCCAGAGCAAACTAGCCCCGTGGTCCGTCCCGGGGCGTCCTGTGAGGCGATGGTACCCAGTTGATGGGACTCCCGGAACATGCCCTCCTGCTCCCCGGGGGGGATCCCTACACCCGTGTCGGCCACCGTCACCCTGACCCGCTCCCCTTCGAGGGCAGCCTGGACGGTGATGCCGCCACGCTCGGTGAAACGCCGCGCATTGTTCAGGAGGTTGAGCAGCACCTGCTGCACCCGCGCGCGGTCCACCAGAACCGCTGGCAGATCCTCAGGCACATCTGCCCCCAGCTCAATTTCATTCTCTCGCACCAGTGGGCGGACCATGTCCAGCGCTTCGAACACCACGTCGCGCAGCCCGACCGGCTCCCGTTCAACCCGCATGCGCCCAGCCTCGATCTGGGACATGTCCAGCACGTCGTCTATCAACTCCAGCAAGTGCTTGCTGCTGCGGTAGATTCAGTTCGGTCGAGAAAGGGGCATAGCCCCAGCGCAGACAACCGATGGCGATGACCAGCGCCGCACACAGAGCGGTAGCGCCAGCCACCGCTCGCAGGCTGAAGAGCAGGCCGGTCAGACTGACCACGATGGCCAGCATGTAAGGGGCGACCTTGACACCCGATAGCCCCATGGTAGTGAGGCCGGCAGCCGCGGTACAGGAAACCCGGTTTCTGGCAGATCACACCGCCCAGGGAAGCCAGGGCCGGTTGGCGGCCAGCAGTTCCTCCAGCAGCGGCTTGGCCACCTCCCACGAAGGCACCAATGGATGGGCCATGAGCGCCTGCATCGCCACGCGCTTCGAACCCTCCACCGCCGCCTGCACAGTGAGGCTCTCGTACGCCTTCACCGCCTGGACCAGCCCGCGAATCGGCAGCGGGAGCGCCCCCATATGCAACGGATGAGGCCCCGTCCGGTCCACCAGGCAGGGCACTTCCACCGAGGCATCGTCGGGCAACCCATCCACCGCCCCCTGGTTGAGCACCTGGACGATCTGGCGCTCCCCCGTGTTGTAGTGGATGGCCCGCATGGCGGCGAAGGCCACGTCGGAGTAGCCGCCCCCACCCCGCTGGGCCAGCAGGGCCGGCTTTTCGGCCAGGTGCGGGTCGGCGTACTGGCGCAGCAGTTCCGCCTCAATCTCCTTGACCTGCTCCCCCCGCGTGCGCGCCCCGGGCACGCTGGCCTCCTGCACCACCCGCGTGCGATGGTAATAGTAACGCAAATAACTGGCCGGGATGGCCCCCAACGCCCGCAACCACTCCGCGTCCACGCTCCAGTGATCGGCCACCGCCTCGATCGCCTGGGCGGTGACGTCCTGGCCATCCACCCACACGCGGATGGCAAAGCCCAGGTGGTTGAGCCCGACCCAATCCACGTTGGCCCGCAGTGGGTCCACACCCATACGGTTGAGGATCGCCGCGATCCAGCCCTTTGGCCCGCTGCACAGGCCAACGAAGCGCACCGCGCTGTGCTTGCCCAGCGCCTCGGCCACGATGCCGCTGGGATTGGTATAGTTGATCAGCCAGGCCTGGGGGCACACCTCCACCACGTCGCGGGCCAGGTCGAGCATCACGGGAATCGTGCGCAGCGCCTTCATCATCCCGCCCGGCCCCGTCGTCTCCTGGCCGACGACGCCGTACTTGAGGGGGATGCGCTCGTCGAGGATGCGGGCGTCCATGCCCCCGACGCGGATCAGGCAATTGACGAACGTCGCCCCCTCCAACGCCCGCCGCCGGTCAGTCGTGGCCGTCACGGCGATGGAAAGCCCCGCTTTGCCGAGCATACGCTGGCTCAGGCCGGCCAGGATCTCCAGCCGCCGCTCGTCTACGTCCATCAAGCATACTTCCCTGAACGGCAGCGCCTCATAGTGCTGAATCACACCGTGGATGAGTTCGGGCGTATAGGAACTGCCCGCGCCGATAACAACCAGTTTCACGTGTTCTGCCTCCTCGCCAGTCCGGTACGAGCGCTCCAGTCCCCGTCCCGGGGACGACCCATGCATACGGGCGCTCCAGTCCCCGTCCCGGGGACGACCCATACATACGGGCGCTCCAGTCCCCGTCCCGGGGACGACCCATGCATACGAGCGCTCCAGTCCCCGTCCCGGGGGCGACCCATGCATACGAGCGCTCCAGTCCCCGTCCCGGGGACGACCCATGCATACGGGCGCTCCAGTCCCCGTCCCGGGGACGGCCCATGCAGGTGCACGCCGCCTACGACGCCGCCTGGGTAGGAGATTCCTCGCTTCGCTCGGAATGACAAGCTCGCTCGGAATGACAAGCGGGGTCCTGGCGAGATAGTTCGCCAGCGTGCGTGCTGAAGAATTCGGGCCCAGGCGCTGTCTGGGCCAGGTTATAGTACGTTTCCTCGTTGACCGCGATGCCGAGCGCATCGTAGGCCAGGAGCACCGCGCCGACGGCTGGCTCGAACTGCACCCGCGCGATGCGAGCGCGGGGCGCGACGCGATGAATAGCCTGCGTGACGGTGTCAACCAGGAGCGGCCCCTGGCCCTTGAACAGGCTCCCCGACAGCACTACGTCGAACTCCAGGTCCCGCATCTCGAAACGGCGGATGGCGGCAGTGGCGTACCCGGCCAGCGCCAGCCCTTGCTTGACGATGAGGTCCGCCGCCACGTCATCACCCCCGTGGGCGGCCTCGAACACCAGCGGGCATAGCGCAAGGACCCGCTCGTGGTCGAGTTGGTCCGCGACGATTGCCTTCAACAGGTCGTCCACCGTGGGAACGCCCAGCCAGTTCAACACGAGGGGAGTGAGGGTCGTCGGCGCTCCGCGGCCGTCCTCCTGGCGCAAGACCGCCTCGATGGCCTCCTGGGAGAGGGTCACGGCTCCCCCATACCAGGCGTAGTAGCCGTAGCACCACTCACGGCCGTCGGGAGCGACCACGCACGTATTGGTGCCCGTACCGGCAGCCACGACGACGCCATACGGCTGGCGCGTGCCCGCCCGCCAGCCCGCCAGCGCGTCGTTCTTCACGATCACCCGCCGGGCAATGCCACTGCGCGCCAGCACCGCCTGCCGCCGTTCGTGGTCCTCCGGCCAGTCCGCGCCGGCCAGGCAGAACACGCCCGCCGCCACGTGGTCCCCGCTCAGCCCGGCCTGGCCCAGCGCCTCCTGCACCGCCGCGACGACGACGCGCATGGGCTCCTCCACGTCGGGGCCAGACCAGTTGCTGTTGCCAGCCCGGCCCGCCCCCAGGATGTGCCCCCGATCGTCCGCGACCAGCGCGATCGTCTTGGTCGTGCCACCGTCTACACCCACGACAAATTGTGACGTCATAATCCCTAATCCGTAGTGCGTGTTGCGTGTTGCGTGTTGCGTGATTCTTCACGTTTCACGTTTCACGTTTCACTCCAGGAGTAGCGCCTGTAGGTCTTCTTCGATCTGGATTCCGCGCTCCTCAGCCCAGTGCTCGATGCCGGACCAGAAGGTTTCACAGGCCTCGACGATCTGGGCGGGGTCGGCCAGTTCCCCCGCCATCACCATGTGGCACAGCCCGTCGTACCCATCGGGGCGGTCGGGCAGGACCAGCGACTCTTCGAACATGCGCGTGGAGGTCGTGTACAGGTAGCGGTTGGCCAACCCGACCAGGAACGCGCCGTATTCGGCGAACTCGACCGCCAGGTAGGCCAGGCACGCCTCGTACTGCGCCGCCCGCACGTTGCGAATCTTGCCGATCAGCTCGTATAGCTCGCCGACGATCACGTCGTGGATGACCCGCTCGAACACCGCGTCGGGTTGTGAGAGCGTGAC
>DATKWP010000377.1:0-4000 GCA_035529535.1 Anaerolineae bacterium
CGCGCCTCTTGCGAATACCAGACGTGTAACGGTGCCACTGCCAGCAACAAGGATGCCAGGACACCAGTACGCCGATCCAACCCCCGCATGCTGAAGGCAGCACCCAGTTGAGACGCCCCCGAGACGGGGGCTGCGAGCAGGCCCAGGGCATACAGCATGGGAACTGCCAACGCACCCGCGACGGCGGAAGGCAGGCGTACCCAGAACTCACTGTGGCCCAATGCCAATGACACGCGCAGCAGGGCATAATACCCGGGGGGATGAGGGTCACACAGGCGGGAAAAGATCTCGGGGAACGTATGGCTGGCGAAATAGAAACTATCCGCCTCATCTACCCATAGACTTTTGCTCCCCAACCAGGCCAGGCGGATCGCCAATGCCAGAATTGTGATCCATACGACGCTCAGCCAGGGATGGACCGGTTTTTGCTCGTACACCCCGGTTTTGTTGGTCGCAGACAGACGAATCAAGTGCCCTTGCCTTGTGGACATTGCTGCTAGCGGGGAGGCGCATTTGCGATAGGCGGCTCGTCATCGCGGACAGGACGTAGCCCTAGCGCGACCGCGAGCCCAAACAACGCCCAGGCGATAAAGTGTGCCCTGGGATAAAAGGTGAGATTATCGGTGAGGCCGTGCACCGCGAAGACGACGAGCATTCCTAGCGTCCCCGACGCCAGTGGCCCGAGCCCGGTGCCGCCATGACGCTGCGTTGCACGCCAGGAAAGGTAGAGCAAGCCCAATAGAAAGCCTAGCGTGGCGATCAAGCCAGGAAATCCCAAATCCACGCCGGCCTCGAGATATAGATTGTGCACGTGCTCGATCTCGCCATTGTTCGGGATCACGAAGGTCGGGTAGAGGAGCGGCATCACTTTGACCACCGTCCCAAATCCAATGCCGGTGAACGGGAAATCCTGAAGCATCATCATACCGCGCGACCACAACTCCAATCGTCCCTGTGCGCTGTTTACTGCGCTCCCGGCAGCGGTGTTCAAATCAGACGTCAGGAGGCTATCCGCTCCCATGAACCGTAACGCCAGCACACCCGCGATTGTCAAAAGCACAGTGACGACGAGCCAGCGGACGCCCCCGAGACGGGGGCTGCGAGCATTGTGGGCCACCAGCATCGCCAGGCCCCCTGCCGCCAGGGCGACCAGTGCACCGCGCGATTGTGTGAGTAGCAGGACCAGGCTCACCACCACGACCTCCAGCAGAGCACCCAGGCGAACCAGGAGTCTATGTCCGCAGAACAGATAGGCGATCGGAACCGGCAACAACATAGCCAACGTGCCCCCGGCGATGTTGCTGCTGAATCCCTTGGGATTCCAGAATGGACGAACCAGGCGTGGGAAGAGCCGGTACAGGTCGAATGGAAGCCAGGGCAGCTTGGCAGAAGTCCATCTTGTGCCAAACAGGATGAGGATTGCCAATATCACTCCAAGTGTGCAGATGACGAACGCACTCAGGCCAAACCATGGTTTTTCTTCGAACGCTCCCACAATTCCATAAAACAAGGCCACGCTTCCAACTACCTTGTACACGTGGGGGAGAGTCAGATTGCGGTCAGGGGTAATCAGGATCGTGACCGGCAGCAGCAATAGCAACAGCCAGATGGGGATGTCCACCGGTGTACGGGCGACAGGCCGCCCCGCCAGCAGGTATCCGGCGACGAGAAGCAACACCAGGCCCACAAGCGAGGCAGGAATAGCCCACGACGGGACGTGAGTGGGGAAGAGCAATGGCAGGATGCACACTGCCACGCCGATGAGTTGAACCAGCGCTGTGTGAGCACGTAGACGCGCCAAGCCACGCCGGAGGATTTGCCTCAGACACGCAACCCCATCGCCTTCTCTACTACTCATAGCATCACAATGACACTTCCGCCTCAAACTCCCCATCGGCGACGCGGACACCGAGCGCGTCGCCCGGCGCGACCTGCGCTACCGAACGCACGACGGCCCCCGTCGCCCGCTGGCGCACGACCGCGTACCCTCGCTCCAACGTCCCCAGCGGGCTGACCCCCGCCAACCGCCCGGCGAGACCACTCAGGCACTCGCGGCGCAGGGCCAGGCTGTGGTTCAACCCCACCTGCGCCCGGCCCAGCAGGTCGTCCAGGCGCTGGCGCGCCTGGGCCAGTTGGGCGGCCGGAGAGAGGTGCCTGAGTGCGCGCGCCTGCCCGGCCAGCCTCCAGCGCTGCTCCTCAATGGTGCCGCGCAGTGTCGTCGTGAGCGTCTCTGCCATCCCCGCGACGAGCGCGCGCAGGTCCGCGCAGTCGGGGGCCACCAGTTCAGCAGCGGCGGAGGGGGTGGGGGCACGCACATCGGCGGCCAAGTCGGCCAGAGTAAAGTCGGTCTCGTGCCCCACGCCACAGATGACCGGGATGCGGGAACCGGCGATGGCGCGGGCCACCCGCTCGTCGTTAAAGGCCCACAGTTCCTCCAGGCTTCCGCCCCCACGGGCGACGATGATGACGTCCACGTCGTCCCGCCGGTTGAGCGCCTCCAGCGCAGCGACGATGTGGGGCGGAGCTTCGTCTCCCTGCACCGGTGTAGGTGCAAGCAGTACCTCGGCCAGCGGGTAACGGCGGCTCAGAATCGTGAGGATGTCGTGTAGCGCCGCGGCGGAGGGGGAAGTGACGACGCCGATGCGGCGCGGAAAGGGGGGCAGTGCCCGCTTGCGCTCGGGCGCGAACAGCCCTTCGGCCTCCAGGCGTGCCTTGAGCCGCTCGAACTGCTGGTAGAGGTGGCCCAGGCCGGCCGGCCGGAGTTGGTCTACGTAGAGTTGGTAGCGTCCGCCCGCCTCATACACGCCCACCCGCCCGTGGGCCAGCACCAGGTCTCCACTGGCCGGCAGGTACGTCTGTGCCTGGGCGACGTTGCGCCACATCACGCAGCCGAGCTGGGCACTGGCGTCCTTGAGGGTAAAGTAGCAGTGGCCGGAGGTGGGGCGGCTAAAGTTGGAGACCTCTCCCTCGACCCACACGTCGTTCAGGTCTGGCTCCCCCTCGATCAGGCGGCGGATGGTGCCGGTGAGTTGGCTGACGGTATACGGCTCGGAGAAGGTCGAGCCTTGAAAGCCAAAGAGGCCGAGTTGCTGGAACATGATGGGAGTATGATAGCGCAGCAGGGATAACGTGTCAAGTAGGGGATCGTCATACCCCCCGCATCAGCGCCCACTCGCGGGAGAAGACGTAGGCTGCCAGCAGGATGGCCCCTACCGCGTAGACGGCCGCCGCCGCCCACGCCAGGGCCAGCGCGCCCGCCGCCACCCCGCCCCCCAGGAGGTCCCGCATGGCCACCAACACGCCCACCACCGGCAGCGCATACACGACCAACGAAGGCGTGGCCCCGATGCCGAAGGTCGCCAGGACAGCCAGTCCCGGAAGCAGCAATTGCAGGAGGCCCAGGAAGAGGTTGGACTCGCGGTAGTTCCTGGCGAAGGTGCACACTGCTGCCACCAGCCCGTTCGCCATGGTCATCAGGGGCAACATTAACAACATTAGCCACACGATGGCCAGGCCCAGATCTCTCCACTCGGAGACGATGGGGGTAGCAAAAGCGCCGAAACCCGACGGCATGGCGGAGATCAAGAGCGTGTAGGCCAGGCTGTCCAGCGACCATAGCCCGATAGTGATGGCCGAGACGATGATGCTGAGCGCGATCTTGCCCACCACGATCCCGACCCGGTTGGCCGGGGTGATGAGCAACGATTCCATTGTGCGGCGCTCCTTCTCCCCGACGGTCATGTAGGCCATCATGCTCAACCCGCCGGTGACGGCCCACGTGGTGATGGCCAGCAGCAGGAAGACGTTGCCCATGGACGAAGGCAGCGCCCCGCCCGCGGCAAGCGGGGCCGCGGCTACGCCTGCCGGCGCGGCAGCCTTGCGCTCCAGGCGGACCGGCCTGGTCCATCCCGCGTCCAACCGGCGCCGGGCCAGCCGCTCCGCCAGCACCTCGCCGCCGTACACGTTCAACTCCTGCTGGATCGAGGCGACGGCCAGGTCG
>DATKWP010000378.1:0-2026 GCA_035529535.1 Anaerolineae bacterium
GGACGTGCGCGAGTTACTTGCAGATGCCCATACTTTTCAGTGGCAACCACCGCATTCGGGATATTGGCGCTAACGCGAATCCACATAAAACCGCTCGCTCCCCGACCTCCCCCACACCGTCGCGTCGTACATTGCATACACCTCCGCCGGCATCGCCACGAACTCACCCACGTGCGTGGCACGCGCCACGTACGTCAGCGTGTGCTGGCCTGCCCCCATCTCCGTGATAAAGAAACTCACTCGCTCCCCGCGCACCTCCTTGTTGTTGTAGCCGTACTCCTCCCAATAGTACCGTGGCTCCTCGTAAGTGCTCGCCTCGTGGCTGGTCGTGTTCAACCCCTCATTTAGCGCCTCCAGCCCGCCCGGCAGCCGGTCCTCGACGATGACGTAGAAGCCGTCCTCGGGCAGCGTGACCTCCAGGCGCACCTGCACCAGCGCCCCGACCACCGTGCTCGTGATCGGCTGCCCCGTCTCCCCGTCCAGGAACGTGCGGGAGACCCTCACGCCGCCCGCCGCCGCGATGGCCTCCTGGGGCAGATACACGCGGCTGGCGATCACATAGTACAGGCGGCCGTCTCCCCCCTGCTCGATCCGCAACCGGTTGGCGCCGCGCGCCATCTGGCTGGCCGGGATCTCCAGATTGACCGCCGGCTCCCCTCGCCCCAGCACGCCGCTGGCGAGCGTCTCTCCGTTGAGGCTGACGCTGTACGTCGTGTCGCTGGTCGCGCTTTCGACCGCCAGCAGGTGATCGGTCAGCGCCAGGATGGTGAACGAGGTCTCGTTCGTGCTCCCCCATCCCTCCCGCCGCCGCTGCCCCATCAGCCAGCGCACGATGCCCGGCTCCAACTCGTGATTGGGCTGCACGTGCACGAACGCGCTGAGCGCCAGCGCCGTGCTACGGGTGGTGGACGCCATTGTCTTCTCGTCATAGTGGCCGTCGTCGGGCGCGTTGGGCCAGTAGACCATCCCTTCCGCCACGACGGCACTCCTCTCCAGCACGTGCAGCATCTGCTCTGCCTCCGCCTCTGCCCCCATCTCGTGCAGCGCCAGCGCCAGCGCCGCCTGGCTGAACGTGTCCAGGTCGCCCGCCTCTCGGGCCAGGGCTCGCGTGGCCTCCAGTTCGCCCGCACCGGCGCCGGCCATGCTGTAGAGCGCGTATGCCCGCGTGCGCCGGTCCATCCCCCCCAGGTGCTCTTTTAGCCAGGCTACCCCGCGCTCGATCACCGCCGGGTCCACCTCGTATCCGGCCTGCGCGGTGACTGTCAGGCCAAACACGACCCAGGCGGTCTGGTAATCGTCGCTCGCGTCGTCGTACCACCAGCCCCAACCACCGTCGTTGTGTTGGAAGCCGTACAGCCGCTGCACGCTGGCGGCAATCTTGGGCGGCAGGTCCGCTTGCAAGGTCGGGTTGCCGATGCCCAGTTGGTAGAACGCCCGCCCCACCACCGCGTTCGGCAGCGCCTTACTCATCGTCTGCTCCACGCAGCCGAACGGATAGCCGGTCAGGTACTCCAGGCCGGTCAGCAGGCTGCCGGCGATGGAGCGCGCCAGTTCGATCTTGACCGTGCTCAGGCCGAGCGCCTGTGTGGGCAAAAAGACCGTCGTGGCGAACTCGCCGCTGAACTGCCCCACCTGGGTCGTCACGTCGGGCACGGCCAGCGGTTGGATGGGCAACGGCAGCCGTACCGCATCGCCCACCTGGCCAGCGTCGGCCCGTACGGTGACCTGCGCTTCGCCCGCGCGGGCCGCCTCGGCCCGCCAGCGAACGATGCGCTGCTCGCCGGGGGCCAGCCGCACCGTCTGCGTCAGCACTCCCTCGATCTCGAGACCGTCGCTGGCGATTGACACCGCCACCTCCTGGCTGCGCTCGCTGTAATTGTGGACCATGGCCGCCATCTCCACCCGGTCCCCCACGGTCAGGCCCCGGGGCAGGATGGGGCGCACGACGATCTCCTGCTGCGTCATCACGTAGGCCAACCCCTCCCCCACCTGCGTGTCGGCCGTCACGGCGCGGGCGGTCAGCCGC
>DATKWP010000379.1:0-7118 GCA_035529535.1 Anaerolineae bacterium
TGCCTTGCCCGTAGGCTATCGCATTCCTCTCTGAAGAGACAGCTCCCAATTTTTTAGGTGTTGGCTCAAAACACAAAACGGCAATCACGCACACAGCAGGGTCAATCCCAATATACCACTCATTGGGAAAAAGCGCAAGTCCACCCTCCCGTCCCACCTTCCCGAAGGCTTGGGCGAGCGCGTCCAACGTGCGATGCACCTACGAGCCTTCGGGAAGGTTCATGAGCCTTCGGGAAGGTTCACGAGCCTTCGGGAAGGTTCATGAGCCTTCGGGAAGGTCATGCCGTTTCCAGGTAGCGCTCCAGTTCCCAACTGGTCACCTGGATGCGATATTCGTCCCATTCCGCCCGCTTGGCCCGCAGGAAGGCCTCGGTGATGGCCGGGCCCAACGCCGCCTGGACCACTTCGTCCCTTTCCAGGGCGTCCAGTCCCTCGGCCAGTGTGCCCGGCAGCGTGCCGATCGCCCGTTCGCGCAGGTCGCTCTCGTTAAAGTTGTAGACGTCTTCGTTGACCGGTGGCGGTGGAGTCAAGTCCCGCTGGATGCCGTCGAGACCCGCCCCGAGCATGGCGGCAAAGGCCAGGTAGGGGTTCGCGCTGGGGTCCGGGCAACGCAATTCGACCCGCATGGCATCCTTGCCCCGGGCGGCGTGGGCAGGCACGCGGATCAACGCCGAACGGTTGAGTTGCGCCCAACAGATGTAGACCGGCGCCTCGTACCCTGGCGTCAACCGCTTATAACTGTTGACCGTCGGCGCGACCACGGCGGCCAGCGCCCGCGCGTGTTCCATTTGCCCGGCGATGAAATTGTAGGCCAACCGTGAGAGATGGTATGGGTCGTCCGGGTCGTAGAACAGGTTGCGCCCCTCACCGCTGAACAGGCTCTGGTGGGTGTGCATGCCGGAGCCGTTGATGCCAAAGATCGGCTTAGGCATGAAACTGGCATAAATGCCGTGGGTGGCCGCGATCGCCCGCACGGTGTATTTGAACGTCACGGCATTGTCGGCGCTGGCCAGGGCGTCGGCGTACCGGAAATCAATCTCGTGCTGGCCGGTGGCACCCTCGTGGTGGCTCATCTCCACGTGCATCCCCATGGCTTCCAACGCCAGGATGATCTCGCTGCGCACCTGCTGGGCCTCGTCGCGGGGTGAGAAGTCGAAATAACCGCCCACGTCGTGGGGCACGGGCCGCGTGGCCTGCTGACCGTTGGGCTCGCTGTTGCGCTTGAACAGAAAGAACTCTAGTTCAGGGCCGACGTTGTACACGTACCCCTGCTCAACAGCCTGGGCCAGGATCTGCCTCAGCATCACGCGCGGCGCACTCGACGAGGGCCGTCCGTCTGGGCCGTGGACGTCGCAGATCAGGCGCGCCCGCCGCCGTTCCGGCGCGCTCCAGGGCAACACCTGGTAGGTGCCGGGGTCAGGCTTGAGCACCATGTCGCTCTCGTAGATACGGGCGAACCCTTCGATGGATGAGCCGTCGAACCAGATCCCCTGCTCCAGCGCCTCCTCCAGCCGGCCCACGGGAATCGTGACGCTCTTGATTGCCCCCAGGATGTCGGTGAACTGGAGGCTGACGAACCGTACGTTGTCCTCCTGCACGCGGGTAATCAGATTGCCAGGCATATTTTTCCCTCCAGCGACTCATCATAGCACGCTTTCGTTCACGGTGTGTCAAGGAAATGTGACACATTTCCTAGAATCTGCTGCCCTCTGGATGGAGATCGGGCTGCCCGTGTCAGGCCGTTCAGTCTCACGAAAGGTGCGCGTGCGCGAACCTCAGTCTACGACGCGGATGTGGAGTTCCTCCAGTTGCTTTGGCTCTGCCGGCGACGGGGCTCCCGCCATCAGGTCGGCTGCTTGCAGGGTCTTGGGGAAGGCGATCACGTCGCGGATGTTGGACTCGCCGGCCAGGATCATCACCAGGCGGTCAATCCCGGGCGCGATCCCGCCGTGGGGTGGGGTGCCGTACTCGAACGCCTCCAGCATGTGGCCAAAGCGCTCCCGCGCCACCTCGGCATCCAGCCCGATCAGCCTGAAGACCTTCTCTTGCACCTGCCGTTGGTGAATCCGGATGCTGCCTCCGCCGGTCTCCTCCCCGTTGAGCACCAGGTCGTACTGCTGCCCGCGGGCGGCGCCGGGATCGCTATCCAGGAGCGGCACGTCTTCCGGCATCGGCGAAGTGAAGAGGTGGTGGCTGGGATCCCAGCGCTGCTCCTCCTCGTTCCATT
Organism: Anaerolineae bacterium; assembly: GCA_035529535.1. Taxonomy (GTDB): domain Bacteria; phylum Chloroflexota; class Anaerolineae; order B4-G1; family B4-G1; genus DATKWP01. The sequence continues at coordinate 2,228 of DATKWP010000379.1, forward strand.
CGAAGAGCGGAAAGTCAATCACCCAGCAAAAGGCCATTACCTCGGGATCGTACAACTCCAGCCGTTTGCCCAACTCCAGCCGCAGCCTGCCCAACGCTCCGTTCGCCACTTTGGGCCGGTCGGCGACGAACAGCAAGAGGTCGCCCGGTTTCGCCCCCAGCCGCTCGACGATGCTGGCTACTTGCTCTTCGGTGAGGAACCTGGCAAAGGACGAGCGCACCTGGTTGGCCGGGTCTAGTGCCAGCCAGGCCAGCCCCTTGGCCCCTTCTCCCTGGGCCAGGGCGGCCAGTTCGTCAACCTCGCGGCGGCTGTAGGTGGCGCAGCCGGGCACGCACATTCCCTTCACCAGCCCACCGGCGGCCACGGCCTGGCTAAAGATGCCGAACCCGCTCTGGGCCACCAGGTCCGAGACGTCCACCAGTTCCATACCGAAGCGGATGTCCGGCTTGTCGGAGCCGAAGCGGCCCATGGCCTCCCGGTAGGTGAGGCGCGGGAACGGCCTGGCGAGCAGCCGCCGCTCGGAGCAGTTTTCCACGATGCTGATCATCAGCGCTTCGGTCAGCGCCATCACGTCTTCCCGCTGGACGAAACTCATCTCCAGGTCGAGTTGGGTGAACTCGGGCTGGCGGTTGCCGCGCTGGTCTTCGTCCCGGAAGCAGCGGGCGATCTGAAAGTATCGCTCGTACCCGGCCACCATCAGCAGTTGCTTCAGTTGTTGGGGGGACTGGGGCAGGGCGTAGAACTGGCCGGGGTGCACGCGGCTGGGGACCAGGTAGTCCCGCGCTCCCTCGGGGGTGGTCTTGAACAGGATCGGCGTCTCGATCTCGACAAAGCCGCGGGCGTCGAGGAAATCGCGGATGTGCTTGACCACCCGGTGGCGCAGGAGGAGGTTGCGCTGCATGCGCGGGCGGCGCAGGTCCAGGTAGCGGTACTTGAGGCGCAGCGCTTCGTCCACGGGGCTGTCGTCGTAAATGTAGAACGGCGTGGTCTTGGCCGGGTTCAGCACTTTCGCCTCGCGGGCCACGACCTCAATCTGCCCCGTGGGAAGGTCGGGGTTGATCAACCCCTCTGGCCGGGGCTGGACGACCCCCACGACCTGGAGCACGTACTCGCTGCGCACCTGTTGGAGCAGCGCGTGGGCCTGGGGGGCCGTGTCGGGGTTGGCCACGACCTGCACGGTGCCGGAACGGTCCCGCAGGTCTACGAAGACGAGGCCGCCGTGGTCGCGCTGGCGGTTGACCCACCCCGCCAGGGTCACTTGCTGGCCGACGTGCGAGGGCCGTAGTTCACCGCAGTTGTGGTTTTTCAGCATGATCCGCTCCTTGAACGTAGACTGGGCGCTATTCTACCACTACCACGGGATTTCACAACGCCACAATGGCACGGACGCCCCGCTGACAGACGTCCCGCTTCAGCGGGGATTCCCCGCCTGGCTTCAGGGTTTCAGCCGCGCCAAATCGCGCGGGAACAGGGTCGCCCAGCGCAGGTTCTGGGCCCGCAATAACTGGGCCACGAAGCGTTCCAGGCCGATGGCAAAGCCGCCGTGCGGCGGCATGCCGTATTTGAAACACTCCAGGTATTCCTGGTATGGCTCCAGGGACAGCCCTGCCTTCTCTGCAGCCGCGCAGTAGTCATCGTAGATGTGCAGCCGCTGGCCTCCCGTGACCAGTTCCATGCCGCGGAAGAGCAGGTCGAAACTGTTCGAGTAGGCGGGGTCGGCGGGATTGGGGTGGGTGTAGAAGGGGCGCTTGGCCATCGGATAGCCGGTCACGAACAGCAAATCGCTCCCGAACTCTTCGCTGGCCCACTGTCCCAGCGCCCGTTCGTGCTCGGGTGCCAGGTCCGGCTCGCCGCGCGCGTCAATGCCCTCCCGCCGGTAGACGAGGTCCTGGGCGTCGGGAAAGTAGATCCAGGGGATGCGATCGCCGACCTGCGGAAGCTCCACCTCCAGCATCGCCAGTTCGTCCGAACAGTGCCCGGCCAGGTGAGCCAGAATGGTCCGCAGCACGCGCGTCAGGCAATCCATGACCGTGAAATGGTCCTCGATGAAGCCCATCTCGGCGTCGAGGCTGACGTATTCGTTGACGTGGCGCGTAGTCGCGTGCGGCTCGGCCCTGAAGACGGGGCCGACTTCGTAGACCTTTTCGAACACGCCGACCATGATCTGCTTGTAGAACTGGGGGCTTTGGGCCAGGTAGGCGGGCTGACCAAAGTAGTCGAGTTGGAACACGTTCGCGCCGCTTTCCGTGGCGCTGGCGACGATCTTGGGCGTAAAGATCTCGGTAAAGCCCTCCGCATCCAGCGCCCGGCGGAAGCCGGCCGCGATGCCGGCCGCGATGCGCAGGGTGGCCCGCTGGCGGGGCTGCCGCTGGCCGACCGTCGCGTGGTCCAGAAAGACCGGCAGGCTGGCAGAGAGGTGCGGCTGGTTGAGCTCGAAGGGCAGCGTGTTGGCGACCGGGGAGAGCACCTTCAACTCCACCCCGTGTAGTTCCAGGCCCAGGGGGGCGGGAGGCGCTTCTACGACGTTGCCGGACACCTCCAGCACGGTCTCCATTTGCAGTCCCTCCAGGGGGGCCAGGTCCTCCTTGCCGAGCACGGCCTGGGCCAGCCCCGTGCGGTCGCGCAGCAGCAAAAAGTTCACCCGGCCCATGCGGCGCAGGTTGTGCAGCCAGCCCGCCATGGTGACGCGCTCGCCGACGTGCTGGCTCAGTTCGCTTGCGACAATACGTTTCACGGCGCACCTCCTTGGTATGAGTACAAGTCTCGGATAAAAGAACAAGCCGCCCGGGTGGGGGCGGCTTGTTGCTGCACGGCCAGGATCAGACGTGTCACATCGCCGGCCGCCCCGGGGGGGCGCCAGGGTCGTTATCGTTATGGTTCACGACGGGCCGGTATGTGGCCTCTTGCATAGAGAAAAGGACTTGGGCAGTGTCTAGTATCTCCTGGCGGCGCAGCCAGTTTTGGCTCCGTTCGACCGCCCGCCTGCTGATCAGGTCCACGCCTCGTCGTAACGCTGCTTGTAGTTCGTACTGCATTTGGACGTGGTCAAACAGTCCCCATCCAGCATCCTCATCAAAAGTGACCAAGACATCTACATCGCTGTCTGGGCCGAAGTCGTCACGCAGAATGGAGCCAAACAAGGCCAACTCTCGAATCTTCCAACGCTGGCAAAATGCAGCAATCTCATCTCTGGGGATTGTGACGGTAAAGTTGCTCATTGGTATTCCAGCCTGCCAAATGGGTCGCCGATTCGCCAGTGCTGAAGGAAGAGGCCGACTATGGTTTATGTCGAAGCACAGAGCCTCTCCTGTAGCCAGAGGTTGATCAAGGTCTCCGTTGACACGCCTTGCTGGCGCGCCTGCACGCGCACTTTGTGTAGTAAATCCTTAGCCACAAGACAGTACACCCTGCTTGATGATATATCTATCTCTACTTCGACAGGCTCCATAGTGTCTTCATAATCAGCACTGCTGTGAGTATTCCAGAACTCCCATAGCTCGTTAAGCGTGCTAAAGTTCTCTGGTAATGCGTCTCTTGGCGCTAAACCTTTATCTTGCATATGCGATGTAAGGCATCTGCATCACGATCCCGAGTGCCAGGGTGGCTCTTCACACTGGTGATGCCATGCATAGTGTACTACAGTCTTGTGTGAAAGTCAATGCCTGAAATCACTGAGCAGGTTGCTCGAATACCCAAAGTGAGTATAATCGGCCCGTATGCGCAAACGGGACACTACCTACCTCTACGTCACTGCCTTCGCCGGTGGACTGGTCTCTCTGGGGGTCGAATTGGCGGCCTCCAGCCTGCTGCGGCCCCACTTTGGCACCGCCAACCTGGTGTGGGCCGCCATCATCGGGCTGATCCTACTCTACTTGACGGCCGGTTACTTCCTGGGCGGGCGCTGGGCCGACCGTTCCCCCCGGCCCGCCACGCTCTACCAGATCGTGGCCTGGGCCGCCTTCCTCGTCGGGCTGGTGCCCTTCGCTGCCCATCCGGTGCTCCGCCTGGCCTCCCTGGGGTTCGCCAACTTTGACGCTGCCATGCTCGGCGGCTCCTTCGTCGCCGTGCTGATTCTCTTCAGCGTCCCGGTCACGCTGCTGGGCTGCGTCTCGCCGTTCATCATCCGGCTGGCCATAGAGGACGTAACCAGCGCCGGCCGGGTGGCGGGACGCGTGTACGCCATCTCGACGGCGGGTAGTTTCGTGGGCGCCTTCCTGCCCGACCTGGTACTGGTGCCCACGGTCGGCACGCGCAATACGTTCGTCCTGCTCTCACTCCTGCTGCTGGCCGTCGCGCTGGTTGGACTGGCGCGCAGTGGCTTCCGCCGCCTGCCGCTGTACCTCTGGATGCCCGCGCTCATTCTCTTGCTGGCGCTCCTCCTGCGCGGGCAGCCGGTCAAGGCCGCCGCAGGCGCCATCTACGAGACCGAATCGGCCTACAACTACATCCAGGTAGTGGAGCAGGATGGTTGCCGTTCCCTGTTGCTGAACGAAGGGCAGGGCATTCACTCCGTCTATTGCCCCGACCAACTGCGCACCCCCGGGCCGTGGGACTACTTTCTCATCGCCCCGTACTTTAACCCACCGCCGTACACCCCCGAGCGGGTTCAGCGGGTGGCGATCATTGGGCTGGCCGCCGGCACCATGGCCCGGCAGTATACCGCCGCCTACGGCCCGCTGCCCATTGATGGGGTGGAGATTGACCCGCAGATCGTGCGGGTGGGGCGGGAGTACTTTGCCATGGATCAGCCCAACCTGCACGTCGCCGTCGCCGATGGGCGCTACTGGCTGGCTCGCTCGGCACAGCAATACTCGGTCATTGGTGTGGATGCGTACCGGCTGCCCTACATCCCCCCGCACCTGACGACGGTCGAGTTCTTCCGCCAGGTGCG
>DATKWP010000380.1:0-2951 GCA_035529535.1 Anaerolineae bacterium
CCCTGCGAGACGAGGAACAGCCGGTCGTCCCGTTGCGCGGTGGCGTGGCCGGCCATGAGGCTGCCGATGCCGCCCGTCACGACCGGGAAGAAGGCGGCGAACAGCCCGCCCAGCGCCCCCGCGACCGTCCCGCGCACCAGGAGCCAGGGCGTGAGATCCACCGTCCTGGCGACGTGCTGTGGGGGCACCTGAACGCGCGAGAGGATGTTCTGCAAGACCCAGGGTACGGCAAAGAGGCCGACGAAGGCCGGCAGGAGGTTCTGGTAGGCCACCGTCACCGGCACCGGGCTGCGATAGAGCAGGATGAAGCCCAGGAGGCCCGCGAGCAGGAAGGTGACCAGCCCCGCCGCCAGGCTCCGCCAGCCGTCCCACCAGCGGCGCCACCCGGCCGGGGCGCGGTCGGAGCCCTTGGGCCATTCGGAGAGCAGCACGAAGGCGATCACCGTCCACAGGATCCAGGGCAGGTGAGGCTGCAGGATGGCGCGCAGAGTGGACAACACGGACGAAGCAAAGGGGATCAGCAGCGCCAGCAGCGCCATGCCCCCCAGTCCTCCCATGCCGGTCAGCACGACCGCTTCGTACCCGCGTCGCTGGAGCAGGTACTTTTGCCCCGGCAGGACTATGAACACGGTGGAATCGTCGGGGGCGGCCAGGAAGATGCTGGGGATCGTGTTCAGCATCGCGTAGCCGGTGGTGAGCCCCAGGAAGAAGAAGGCCAGCGACTCCGGCGGCACCAGGCCATTGAGCCGGGCCGTCGCCAGGATGACCAGGCCCGCCACGTTATAGACGTGCAGCGCTGGCACGAGCGACAGCACCGACGCCACCAGCGCTCCCAGCACGGCGAACAGCAACAAGGCTGCCATTTTCCTATCTCCAGGCCTAACACGGAACTGCCCTGTGGCAAACGATCATCTCTACTGCGTTGGCGCTGTTTCCAGCACGACCACGTCGTTGGGCAGCGTCGGTGTGACCTCCAGGTTGCCCCGGTACACCTCTACCGTGCCAACGATGCGCACCCGGCTGCCAGGTGTACCGAGCGCCGTGTTGCTGGAGATACGGTCGAGCACATTGCGCCACACGAACACGACGACCTCACCGCTCCCGTCGCCCACGAACACCTTCACCGCACTCTCCAACCCCTCCACGCGGACCACCGTCCCCTCGATCATCACCCGCTGCCCGGCATCAGCCCCGCTCAGGGAACCGATCTCGCGCCGGATGGGCCAGGGGGCGGCGCCCTCGATGGCCTGCACATCCCCGCCGAAATCCGGTTGAATCTGCAGTTCCCCCTCGTACTGGCCGACCTGGCCGGTCGCACGCACCTGCGCGCCCAGGTTGATGCGGGCGGTGTCCCAGCAGTCGTCGTAGACCTCGTGCCACAGCAGGAGCGCGATCTGTCCGCTGCCGTCGTCCAGTGTGAATTTAAAGCCGCTGGAGAACGATTCCGCACCGACGACGGTGCCCTCCACTGTGACCTCTTCGCCAACGCGGGCGGCCGTGAGCGCTTCGATCGGCGTCAGTTCCACGACCGGCGTAGGGGTTTCCGCGGGAGTGGGCAGCGGTCGCGGCGTGGCAGTGGCGGCCGGTGCCGGCGTCCAGGTGGGAGGTGTGGCGGATGGGATGAGTGGGGTGGGGGCTTGATCAGGCGCCGGTGCCGCGGCCGCCGGCCCGGCAGGTCCCGCAGGGGCGAAGGCCCGCACGTCCTGGGGCAGTTCGGGGATCAGTTCCAGCGTGCCCTGGTACTGGGAGACCTCTCCCTGGGCCTGAACCTGTGCGCCCACGGCCAGCGCCGCCGGGTCGGGGAGCGCGTCGTAGACCGATTGCCACAGGAGCACGACGATGTCGCCGGTGGCATCGTCGAGCGTGACCTTGACGCCGGAGGAGAAGGGCTCCACCTCGGAGATCGTGCCGTGTACGGTTGCCATCTGCCCCACGTCGGCTGCGGTCAGGTCGCCGATCCGCCTTTCGACGGCGATGCACACCGCTTGGCTGAGCGGCACGACGTCGGCGATGGAGGCCGGGACGAGTTGGGGCGTGTCGCCGTACAGCGAGACGGCCGCCACGACCTCGACCGATTGGCCCACGGAGAGGGTGGGGGAGAGGCCGCTGAGCGCGGTGAGGTCGTCGCTCACGACGAGGGGGATGGCGCCGGTGCGGTCGCGGATCGTGATCAGCGCCAGCCCTGGGTAAGGCTCGCGTACCTCGCGCACCTGGCCGCGTACCCGCACGCGCTTGTATTGGTCCGCCGGAACGAGCGTGCCGACGTCGCGGTCCACCGGTTCGGCGCGTGCGATCTGCAGGTGTTCGGGCACATTCACGGTGAGCGCGAGGAAATCCTCGCGTATGCGTAGCGTGCCGGCCACCTCGACCTGGTCGCCCAGCGCGGGCACGCGGCCGGCGGCCAAGACAAGGCGTGTCTGGGCCCGGTAGGTCGAGACGTAGATCTCGCCCGTACCGTCCTCGATCCAAAAGCCGAGCGTTTCCTTTTGCGGGTCGTAGGAGGGGGTCTGAGTACAGCGTCCCCGCAGACGAACGTAGGCCATGTTCATCGTCGCGCCCGCCTGGCCGATCCGAATCAGGGGCACCTCGGCGCGGGTGGCGGCGAGCCAGAGGACGGCCAGCCCCACGGTGGCGAGCAGGATGGCGGCGATCTTGACCACGCGGATGGAGGTGCGCCCGGCCAGGCGAGCGCCGCAGTAGGGGCAGACTTTGTACGGCCCGACGTACCGTCCGCAACTGGGGCAATGGCTCATTGTGGTCTTTCTCCTTGGCGCGGTTGTGGTGAGCGAGCGGCGGGGGGTAGTGTAGCCCAAATCAGCAAATCAGCAAATCAGCAAATCGCAAATCTCCAACCTCCAATTTACGACTCCTCAACGTGTTCGCTGACAAACTCACGAATCCACCTCGCGTCCGGGCGCTCTTCATCGGCCATCTCCGAGTAATACTTGCCC
>DATKWP010000381.1:0-12962 GCA_035529535.1 Anaerolineae bacterium
CGGCGAGCGACAGCGCCAGTTGCAGCGCCACGCTCAAGGCCGTCCATTTCCACCCCCCGGTTTCCTGCCGGATGACGGCCACCGTCGCCACGCAAGGGACGAACAGCATCTGCACGACCAGGAAAGCCAGCGCGGCGGGCAGCGTGAGCACCCCGGCGACTTGCTGCGCCAACCCGCTCTCTGGCCCGCCTGCCCCGAACAGGATGCCGAGCGTGGCGATCGTGTTCTCTTTGGCGACGAAGCCGGTCAACAGCGCGACGATCAACCGCCAGTCGCCCAGGCCCATCAGTCTCCCCACCGGCGCAAGCGCGCGTCCCAGGCCGGCCAGCAGACTGCGCTCCACATCGCCGCCCGGCAGCGTCGAGAGGCCCCAGACGATGACCGACGCCACCAGGATAATCGTGCCGGCTTTCTTGACAAAGGCCCACGTGTTGTGCCAGACGAACAGGCCGATGGTGCGCGCGTTGGGCAGGTGGTACAGCGGCATCTCCATGATGAACGCCGTGTACGCGCCCTTGAAAACCAGCCGGTTGATGGCGATGCCGGTGAGTGCCAGAATGATCAGATTGACTGCCACCAGTCCCCACGAGGCGAGCATGGCGGCGCGGCCGAAGAAAGCCGGGGCGAGAAACGTGAGCACCGCCAGGCGGCCTGTGCACGGCACCAGCGGCGCCAACAAGGTGGTCAACAGCCGGGCGCGGCGGTCTTCCACGATGCGGCATCCCATCACGGCCGGCACGTTGCAGCCAAAGCCCAGGAACAGCGGCAGACAGGACTTGCCGTGCAGTCCCATCCAGTGCATGAAGCGATCCATCACGTAGGCGGCCCGCGCAAAGTAGCCCACGTCTTCCAGAATGCCCAACGCCGCGAAGAAAATCACCAGGATGGGCAGGAAGGTCAACACCGTCCCCGCGCCGCCGATGATTCCATCCACGATCAAACCGGAGAGCCAGCCCGGCGTAGTCGTCAGTAGTGCCCTCAAACCTTCAGACAATCCCCTGATGACTACCCCATCCAGCCAATTCACGATGGGCAGCGCCACCGTGTAGGTGAGCCAGAACACCAGGCCAAAGATACCCACCAGCAGCGCCAGTCCCCACAGGGGATGCGTGGCGATTCTGTCCAAGCGATCGGTCAACGTGACGGCGCCGGCCCTGGGATGGACGACCGCCGCGCGCACCATGCGTCCGATCCATTCGTAACGCCCACCGGCAATGTCCAGGTAGGCATCCTCGTGCCGCCTCAGCAGCGCGTGAACGCGCTCCCACGCTTCCGGCGCGGCCTGGCGCAGCGTGTCCGTGATTTCCGCGTCGCCTTCCAACAACTTGAGCGCGAACCAGTCTTCAGGATACGGCTGCGGCACCTGGCCTGCGATCAGGGCGCGGATCTCTTGCAGCACAGGGCGATGCGCGGCGCGAATGGCAGGACGATTGGGCTTGAAAGCGTCCGGCGCAGCGGCCAGGCGCTCGACGGCATCCATCAACTCGCCCAGGCCCTGGTTCCGGCAAGCGACCAGCGGCACGACCGGCGCGCCCAGCGCGGCTTCCAGCACGTGCGGCTCGACGCGGATGCCCTGTTGCTCGGCCACGTCGATCATGTTCAGGCCCACCACGACCCGCACCGGCAGGGCCAGCAATTCAGCCAGCAAGTACAGGTTGCGCTCCAGCGCGGCGGCGTTGACCACGATGATCACCACGTCGGGCTGCTCGCGGATGAGATAGTCGCGCGCGACGCGCTCCTCCTCGGAATTGGCCGTCAGGCTGTAGGTGCCCGGCAGATCCACCAGGCGTATCGGCCGGCCATGGTGCGCGAACTCGCCGGTTTTCTGTTCAACGGTCTTGCCCGGCCAGTTACCAACGTGTTGATCCAGGCCGGTCAGCATGTTGAACACGGTGGACTTGCCGACGTTAGGCTGCCCGGCCAGCGCGACGGTGAGCGGATTTTGGATTGCGGATTTTGGATTGCGGATTTGCCCGTTCATTCGTGGCACCTCACGTATCACGCATCACTTCCACCTGTATCTTGGCGGCCTCGCCGCGGCCCAACGCCACGCGCGTGTCGCGCACGGCCACGATGATCGGCCCACGTCCATAGTTTTGGATGGCCGTCACTTTGGCGCCAACGGTGAACCCCAACACTGCGACACGGCCGATGAACTCTCTCCCGCCGCACAGCCCGCGCACCACGCCGCGCGCCCCGACCGGTAGATCACACAATGGTGTCGGGGGTGCCTGGTCTTTTGATGCTGAACTCTGCACTTTCGCTCCCTGTAACTACCTCAATGGACAATATCACCCCGCGAGACTCGGTACAGCCCAACCCACGGGTTGGACAACTGATGTTCCCTATAATCGAAGAGAGCAAACACCGCTCAGAAAAACAGGAAATAGCGCGGCACCTGTTCCATGTAGGCCCGATATGACTCACCGTATCGCCTCAAGCACACCTCTTCCTCTGCCAGAATCCCAAAATGCTGCAACAACCTGGACATCACCAGCGCGAATAGAGCCAGCCACGAGCCTATAGCTACACATATCCCCAAGAACAAGACAAATAGCGCAACGATCTGGGGATGACGCGATATCTTGTAGATCCCCTTGGTCACCGGCTGATCAGGCGGAGTACCTTTGTAGTCCAACATGGCCACCACGAGGCCAGCCAGGCCAATGGCGTACACAATCAACCCCACGATGAATGCACTTGAGTTGATTTTCAGTGGTGTGAGGATGATCAAGACCAGGCAGGCCAGCGAAAACACCTTGCCCAGGATTGTAAAGACCCTTTGCTTCTTACTCCAGCCGGATCTGTCAAATAGCCGAGACACAACGTCTTTTGGAAAGACCAGCAGCAAGGAGCCCTGAATCAAAAACTCGAAAGCAAGGAGAATCCACCCGTTGAGCCATCCAATTTCGAGTTTAGGAGTCAATTCCATGAGTCACCTCCAATGGCGACAAGTTACAGAGTAGGCTACCAGATGCCGGGCAGCAAGCGGTAACGCACTCGCTGGGCATAGTCCTTGTAACCGGGGAGTTCGTCCTGCAGCGTTCGGTCTTCCAGGGCTGTCCGCACGACAAGAAGGCACGCGATAAGTCCTGCCGGGATGATCGCCCACAGCGAGCCAAGGGCCAGCGACATTCCAAGAAAGCTCACAGTATATCCCACGTAACCCGGATGGCGGATGTAGCGGTAAGGCCCGCTGGTGGCCACGGTATGGCCCCGGTCCATCTGGATGCGAACGCAAGTCGAGAAGTATTTGTTTGACGCCATCGCCCAGCTAAACAATCCTTGCCCCAGTACAAAGAAAGTCAATCCGACGAGATGAACTGCTGGAACTAGCTGAGGCGACCACCCAGAGCGCTCATCCAGGCCGGCCACAACTGGTACGCCCAACGTGGGGACCTGGGCGAGGGTTGTTAGTACCTTATCCCAACGCTTGACGTTATCTCTGGGTTGACCTCGCTCCGCGATCAGTTCCGCGGGAAGGATTGAAACGTTGATAATGAGTATACCCAAACCCGAGCCTAGATAAGCCCACGCCCAAATCCAGTTTATGCGCCCTGACGAAACAAACAAGATTGCTGCCAGGATAAGGTATGTCATAACAACCTGGAGCATCCGCTTCAATACTGCCCTGGATGTATTGGACTCTCCTCTTGATGGTTCAACAGGTGTGTGAGCGTTCATTTCTGCCTCCGAATATCTCGATTGACAGATGTGCCAAGAAAGAACCCCACGGCCCGCCAGTACTTCACGTTATCCTCCAATTGTGTAGCGTGGATCACCATACACCGGGCAACAGCCGGTAGCGCGTCTGCCGGGTATACTCCTCATAGCCAGGCAGCTCTTTCCCCAGCGTCTTGTCCTCCAGGTACGTCCGCACCACGTATAACGCTGCCGATGCGATGGCGGGCACCAGCGCCCACGGCGAACCGAGCAAGAACGGCGTGGCAATTACACTCAGGATCGCGCCAGTGTAGCCAGGGTGACGCACGTACTGATACGGCCCGCCCGTCGCGACGGTGTGACCACGCTCTTTCTGGATGCGCACCCCCTCGGCAAAGAAAGCGTTCGACGCCATCGCCCACAAGAACAGCGCAAACCCCAGCACCGTGACCAGTAAGCCGCCCACGTGATAGGCCAATGGAATCGGTTCCGTCCAGCCAAGCCGCACATCCAGCCCTGCAACCACCCAGGACGCTATCGGAAACAACCCGGCAGCCAAGCCGGCAATCCAGCGGTCCCAGGCTTTTACCGCTTTGTCTGTGATCCCTTTCTCACGCTCAGCCAACAGCGCAGGGTTGATCGGGATCAGGATCAAAGGATGGGCGGCCAAAACGGCAGCGAGGACGATCAACAGCGCCCAACCCCAAACCCAGTCTAACCTGCCCGCTACGAGGAAAAGAAGCAGACCATAGGCCGGCAGACCCAAGGCGGCCTGGACGATCCACTTGACAATCGCGCGTCGCGTTTCAGGCGAGATTTCGGGTCTGGTAGCATGTCTTTGTTCACCTGGACTTGGCATCTGTGCCTCCTTTCCGACACTGAGCGCAATACCCGCTGAGAAGCAGATGTACATCGGTGACCTGCAGCCCTTCGCGTTCGCTCAGGGCACGCACCACTTGCATGACCTGGGGCGCGTCAAACTCCATCACCTGTCCGCACTTCAGGCAGGTGAAGTGATAGTGCGGCGTTTCCGAGACTGCCTCAAAGTGAGCGTGATCCTCTCCCAGCGTATGATCTTCTACTAACCCCATCTCTGTCAAGACAGCCAGGGTTCGGTAGACCGTGGGCAGGCTGATGTTGGGATCGCTGGCTTTTGCCAGGGCGTAGACCGCCTCCGCTTCCAGGTGGCCCGGATTGTCTTGTAACACTTGCATCACCAGTCATCGTTGCCGGGTGACCCTTCGGCCGCTGGTGTGCAGTGATTCGGCTAAACGACTTGTCTGAGTCATACGGTCACCTTTTCACTCGCCAGGGTTCCGCATCATTCCTGCATCACCCTCGGCTGGCTTGACCGCCACCCGGTAGAACACCTTCTTTCCCCACGCAAACGTGCTCAGCTCCTCGTGGGTGATGACCAAACCGGCCTCGGTCAGATGAGACGGGTAGAGAGTGTACTCGCCCTTGGCCAGGCGGCGCTGCAGCGCGTTGCGGACACGCGGCCCGAACTCGGCCGAGACGTAACGACCACCCGGCCTCAGCACCCGCGCAATCTCGATGACGGCCTGGCGCTTCTCGGCGAGGTCGAGGTGGTGGTACATGATATTGGTGATCGCCACGTCAAAAGAGGCATCGGGATACGGCAGGTCGGTGATCGAGCCGACGCGCAAGTCTGCCGCCAGCCCCTGCTTCTCCGCATCCTGCCGCGCGATCGCGATCATCTTGGGCGAAAGATCGATGCCATGCGCCGCGCAGTCCGGATACCGCACTGCGATGCGCAGCACCGTCAAGCCCGTGCCGCAGCCGGCGTCGAGCAGGCGCTCGTCGCCCTTGAGTACAGCCAGTTCGAGTACATGCTCGCGAAACACCTCGTGCCTGCGTCCGGCGAGCACCACGAACAGCCGGTTGTAGATGGGGATCAAGGCGTCCGTGAAATCCGTAAAGCGATGCCGGTACATCAAATCCCCCGCTGCTGCAGATACAGAACTCTCAATTCTTTCTTTCATTTATTGATACTGCATCTCAATATCAATTATACACACTTGGCGATGTTTGTCAAGTGGTCAAACTACTGGGGGATGTGGTAGAATCGGCGTCAGGAGGCTTGCTGCCTGCATAGCCAGCCCAGGTAGCCACCCGATCAGGCCCTACGCCACCCGGCGCGGCAGCACCCACACGGCCAGCCCGAAAAACACAGCGGCAAACTCGGCCAGCACGGCCAGGTCAAGCAGGGCCAGCAGGGCCACCAGGCGCAGCCGAGTTCCGTCACCCAGGGCCTTGAAAAAGCGAGGGGGGATATCTACGCGGTAGGTCGCAGACGTCTTCCATCAGCCCTTGGATAGGATGATGGCAACGGCAACCAATACCCCCGCAGCCAGCGCTAAGAGCGTGTACCTTATGCCGATTGTCGTGACCGCACATGCCAGAAAACTGGCCAACAATACAGCCCCAAATGTACCGATGGACATTGTCCTACTCCCTCCATCCAAAGGCTACCGATCCCGGGGTTAAGCCGACTCCGGCGTAGGTTCCCGGCCCTAGTCGCGTTCCCTGAGCCTTCGCTGGTAGAATGTGTCGCCGCGGTACACGGTCTGAACAATCTGGTCCCGTTCGATCAATCGCTTGACGACGGACCAATTGGCCCCTGCCCGTGCCAGGAACGCGCTCACGGCGTCCTCCCGCATCGGATGGACGGCGGTGATGCTCAGCAGGTCTTCCTCGACGCTACCCGTAAAAGCAAAAGCATCCCCCTCGTACCCGATCAGGTATTCGACCTGTCCCACCTTCTCGCTCAAGATCTGGTAGGCGCGGTTGAGGGCCTCTTCGCCGGGGGCGTGCGCCCACGCCTCGGCCGGCGGCCGGGTGGGGATGGACAGGTAGGCCGTGGCCGGACGCAGGCGAGCCAAGAAATCGGCGACCCTGGCGATGCTCTCTGGCCCGTCGTTGAGGCCCGCGACGAGCATCGTCTCCGTCGCCAGCGTTCCCGCATAGTCATGCCCAAACCTAAGCGCGCCGTCGAGGATCGCAGCCAGACTCAACGTTCCGCGAGGGCGGTCAACTCTGCGCCAGGTCTCCTCTTCGACTGCGTCCACCTTCAGCGAGACCCAGTCCGCCTTCAGCAGAGCCTCCCTAACATCCTCGTGCCAGACGAGGGAACCATTGGTGATCACGGCGATGGGGATGCCTGAGTGCTTCAGCAGCTCGATTTCACGGCCCAGGTTGGCGTCCAGTGTAGGCTCCCCGTCCGCCACGAAGGTCAGGTAATCAACCGGTTCCCCGGCTTCCCTGGCCTTCTCGACCTTGTCCTGCACGGCGCGCAGAATCTCCTCCGGATCGTAGAACGGCCCGCGCTCCACCTGCATCCTGGTAGTGCGCCCCAACTGGCAGTAGGTGCAGGAATAGGTGCACGTCTTGGGCGGGACGTTGTTGATGCCCAGGCTGCGGCCCAGGCGCCTGGAAGGAACCGGGCCGAAGGCGATCATCTGGATGCCTCGCCCTCGGCTATCTCTATATGGTCCAATGCAAACGTGATGTCGGTAGGAATCTGTGTTGCTATGTGCCCACAGTTCGGACAAGTCGCCTCCTCTTCACCACTCTCAAAGCGCAGCCCACAGCAGTTCCAGCAGATGAACCGCTTAGGCCCTGCGCGGACGAAAATCTGCGCGCCCTCTGCCAGGGTGTTCACACTCAGTTCGCGCAGTATCCTTCGCAAGCTCGCTTCCGTCTCTTGCGCTGAACCGTATGTCACAAAGTGCAATGCAGTAATCCGGCCGGCGCCGTGCGAGCGGGCCTCAGCCAAGGCCTGATTGAGCAGCGCTCGCGCCCTTTCACGCTCAGAGATCATAAGCCACTCGATTCACACAAGCGCTACCCAATGGGTGACTCACCCTTGAGCGGGTTCCGGTCGCCGCTTGCCGCCCAGCCGGATCATCGACAGGCCCGCCAGGACCAGGCCGGCGACGAGGATGGAGATCCACTGCGTCCATCCCAGGAAGCTCACCTCGAAGTGGAACCAGTAGTCCTTGTAACCTGCCAAACCCTCTGTGCCTGGGATCACGATAAAGTCCGGCTGAATCGTAACGAAAATGAGCCAATCGAGGATCAGCAGATCCCACACGGCAAAGAAAAACGCGATCAGCGCACTGCTGGCGAAGGCTGCCAGGAAAGACAGCTCCCCATTATTCCGTCGCCTTAGCCTAGCGTTCGAGTAGAGTGGTACGCCGACGACAATGCAGAGAAGGAGCACGCCCACGACGAGCTTCTGGCCGATGGGAACGTCAACGGGACCCACCGCCTCTTGAATGTCCGGTGGATAGTCACTGATCCAGAACAGCGGGTTGACATAGATGGATCCGTAAACGACAATCGTGAGTAGCACGTTCATGATGGTGCCATCGACAAGAATCCGCTTGATAGATAGCTGGCATTTCACCTACAATCCCATCCTTTCTCTTAACCGTCAGGGTTACAGGTATCTTCTGACTCTACGCCTGTAGACTTCGTAGAAAGCGCCGTGCTCCTTCAGCAGGAAACGCTCCTCCGCCAGGACGATGCGATGGTGGACGACTATCCCTACCAGCCCGCAGCCGATATTCACCGGATGGGGTGCCGACACCAGCGAAGCCAGCGTCACCAGGTAGAACCCCAGGTACATCGGATTCCAGCAGACTCGATAGATCCCCGTCGTCCTCAGCCCACCCAAATCGTCGGATACGCCAAACCTGGAGTCGCTTCCCAAGTACAAGAAAGCGGAGATGACGAAAGCGATCCCCAGCAGAAGCAGAACAATGGAGACATACTCGAGAGCCGCTGGGACGGGGAAAGGGGTCAACCGCATCCCTGCTGCCTGCACAAACAGGAACCCCCACGAGATGCCCATAGCAAGCTTGCCCGTTACAAAGAACAGCAGCCGAATTTCGACAGGCTCAGGGCCACGGAGCACGTGCGCGATCTCGGCGACGGCCTGCCGCTTCTCCGCCAGGTCGAGGTGGTGGTACATAATGTTCGTGATCACCACCTCGAAAGAAGCATCTGGATACGGCAGGTCGGTGATCGAGCCGACGCGAAAGTCCACCGCCAGCCCTGCTTCTCCGCATCGCGGCGCGCAACCGCGATCATCTTGGGCGAGAGACCGATGCCATGCACCGTGCAGCCGGGGTACCGCGCCGCGATGCGCAATGCCATCGTCCCCGTGCCGCAGCCAGCGTCGAGCAGGCACTCGTCACCCTCTAGCGCAGCCAGTTCGAGTACGTGCTCGCGAAACGCCTCGTGCTGGCGCCCGGCAAGCACCTCGAACAGGCGATTGTATATGGGAATCAGGGCGTCCGTGAAGTGTGTGAAGCGATACCGATATAGAGATTGCTCAGGCTTCATTCGAACTCCTTAACAGCGCTACGATCCGGCCAAAACCAACTTCACGAAGCTGCCAAGATCCTTCAACCTAGGAAAAAACATCGGCTTGCTCCTGATGTACGTTTCAAACGACGCCCCGTACCGGCGGATCAACTCCTCATCCTCTACGCGCGCTATGGCGTAGCATTCTAGGATCACCATAGACGCCATAACGAAGCCCATCAAATTCTGCGCCAGGAGCGCCAGCGCGATTCCCATCCAGACACCCTCCGCATAGTGAGCGTGGCGGACATATTGGTACACCCCGCCCTGAATCGGAAATGATTTCTCAGGATGGATGATGTACAGAAAAAACTCCGTGTCGCGGTCGAAGCCACCGTTGATTGACTTACGCATCGCCAGCACCGAGAAAATCAGAAGAAGCACACCAAGCGGTACAAAGACCCACCGCGGCGAGAGCGTCCGGTACAGAACGCGATCGTAGGGGTAGAGCGCCGGGAGAAACGAGCTGTTTTCCACAGCCGGTATCATCAAGAAGCCAATCGTGCACGGGCCGATGACCGGCACGACGTAACGGTAGAAGAATCGCTGGTACGCCCGGTCGCCATATTGCGCCCGATAACGCCCACGGATTTTCTCCGCGTTCCGGGACATCCTCGACATCAAGTAGAATGCCAACACGTTCCACGCTGCCGCCGAGAGCAGCGGCGCCCACCAGCCAATCAGGTTGATAAGATGTGCCAGGACAAGCGGCGCAAGGGAACAAACCGCGATATACGCGATGCTCTTGAGGCTGTAAAGGTCAGGGACATAGGCTTCGATGAGCTTCATCCCGGTTTTCTCTGGAGCTTGCGCAGCACCTGAAATCACGACCGCCTTCCTCTCATCATCCGCGCCGGCATGCGCCCCCCGCGGAGCAGGCAGGCGCGGCGCAACGCAATGCTCCTCATGGCCGCAGCAGGTACGGAACCCCCACCAAAGCCAGGAGGATTTCTATTCCCTCTGGGACCGGCAGCGAATGGACCACTCATCCGGCTTGGCCCACTCCCGCCAGCGCGGCCAGCGCGCGGCCGCCTCCACGTCCACGACCTTGTCCCATCGCATTCACCTCCTATCATCATCCACGCTGGCATTCGCCCCCTATGGAGCGAGGCGGCCTATCACATCGTTCCCTCTCCCTGGCTACGCCAGTTCCCGCAGCATCGCATTCAGTTCTCCGGCCCTGACGTAGCCGATCACTTCGATCTCCTGGCCAGTCACGCCCTCCACCTCCGCCACTGCCTGGCGGATGGAGAGCGCCAGCACCACCGCCAGAGGACACAGCGGGGAAGAGGGGCGGAACGTATAGCGCACCACGCCGGCCTCGTCCACTGCCAGGTCCTCGATCAGCCGCATACGTACCACGTCTGCCCCTGTCTCGGGGTCCACGACACTGGAGAGGCGGGCGAGGATAGCCTCGCGCAGCACATCTTGGTCGCTCATCGCTCTCCTCCTGCGCCATCGGGAAAGAGCCACTCTCTGATTTGGGCCCACACGCTCCTCAGTGCCTCTGACACCGGGCCATCGGTGTATTCCGTCACCGGGCGGCCCTGCACCATCGCCTCCGTCACTGCGTCGTCGTAGGGGATGCGGCCGGCGATCTCGATATCGCGCGCCGCGCAAAAGGCGGCAATCTCCTCCGCCCGCTTCAGGTTCAAGTCGGCCTTGTTGATGGCTACCAAGGATCGCACACCAAAGTGATCGGTCGTCGCCAATATGCGCTCCAGGTCGTGCACGCCGGAGACGGTCGGCTCGACCACGTGGAGCGCCAGGTCAGCCCCGGCGCTGGCCGAGATGACCGGGCAGCCGATGCCCGGGGGGCCGTCCACCAGCAGCAGCGCCGCTCCAGAATCCTGGCCCAGCAGCCGGGCTTGCTGCTTGACCAGCGTGACCAACTTGCCCGAGTTCTCCTGCCCGGCGAAGAGGTGGGCGTGGAAGAGTGGCCCGAAGCGGGTCGTGGAGCGGAACCACTGTCCATCTCGCTGCTCCTCCATCCGAATTGCATTGGCAGGACATTGGTAGTAGCAGGCGGCGCAGCCCTCACAGGCCATCGAGTCCACCCGATACGCCTCGTCGCCAGGAATGATTGCCTCGAACCGGCACACGTCGTAGCAGGCGCCGCAGGCGGTGCACTTGACCGGGGCGATCACCGCCGACTTACCGCCCGTAAAATCCTGCGTTTCCTGCTTCGCGGGGTCGAGCACAAGCTCCAGGTTGGCCGCGTCTACGTCGGCGTCGGCCAGGACGACAGAAAATTCACGAGAGGCCAGATGGGCCAGCGCCGCCGCGACGGTCGTCTTGCCGGTGCCTCCCTTGCCGCTGAGCATGACGAGTTGCTTCATCGTGGGTTTACTCCTGGCAGTACTCTGGCAGCTTCGTCCCTGCTGTCAGCCTCTCGATGGCCATGTACAGGTTAAGGAACTGCTGGCAGTACTCGGGCAGCGCCTGCACCAGCGATACGCCATCCGAGTATGCCTCGGCGATGCGCCGCTCCAGCGGGATGCGCATCAGGATCGGGATTCCCCCGGCGGCGCAGTAGGCGTCCACGCCCCGATCTCCCACCCCGTCCCGGTTGACCACGACGCCGACGGGCAGGCCCAGTTCGTCGCGCGCGACCTCCACCGCCAGCCGCAGGTCATGCAGGCCGAAAGGCGTCGGCTCGGTGACCATCAGAACAAAGTCCGCGCCACGCATCGCTTCTACGACGGGGCAGGCTGTGCCCGGCGACGCGTCCAGGATCACGGGCCGCTCGCCGGGATGGGACATGCCAGAGGCTGGCGCGATCACCCATCGCTTCAATTGGCGGATGATAGGGACAGCCATCGGCTCCCCCACGTTCATCGTCCCCTGGGCGAACTCGACCCCTCCCTGCCCCCCCGACGCGGGGGGGAGTATAGCCCATCCCCGCTCGATGGTGCCGGTCACGTGCAGCACCTCGCGGATCGCTTGCGTGGGGCAGTTGAGCGTGCAACTACCGCAGCCGTGGCACAGCTCGGGGAAGACGAGCACCTTCTTTCCGACCACGGCGATGGCGTGGTACTGACACACTTCGGCGCAGCGCCCGCAGTACGTGCACTTGTTCAAGTCCACCTCAGGGATCATCTGGCCTACCTCGCGGCGCTCCTCGATGGTGGGGTAGAGGAAGAGCGCCGCGTTGGGCTCCTCCACGTCGCAGTCCAGGAACAGCGGGGCGGTAGGCTTGGCGGATTCTGCCAGGCTCAACGCCAGGCCGACCGCCACGGTGGTCTTGCCTGTGCCTCCTTTACCGCTTGCTACTGTGATGATCATTCCAGGCTACTCCTTCCATCATCCATGTCTGCACGTGCCTCCCTCAGAACAGGGCGGCGCGTTACACCGCTCTTCCCGGCCACAGCAGGTCTCCTCCTTCAATCGTCGCCATCTCGCACCGCTATCCTCCCCGCCGGCGGTGCCGCGCCCGGCGCCCGCGCCCGGCGCTGCCTCTACCTTCGGCCACAGACACCCCATTCGCAGCAGATGGCCTGGTTTCCGTGAACAGCCGCGTCAGCCAGCGGCCCACCGCCCGGGCCAGCGCCCCCGCGGCCTTCGCCAATAGTTCCACACCGGTGGCGACGACCGCTGCGCCTGCCGTCTCCGCCAGCGGACCGGGCCGGTAGGCGGTGGGAACCGGCCGCGCTGGCGCGGGGACCAGCTCGCCGTGGATGATGGGCTGGATGGCGTCCTCTGGGCAGGCGCTCGCGCAGATTCCACAGCCAGTGCACAACTCCTCGTCAATGTGGGCCTTGCCATCCACCAGGGCGATGGCCCCGACGGGGCAGACCTGCACACATGCGCCGCAGCCCGTACAGCGGGTGGCGTCTACCCACATGATTTGCATACTCATCATCCTTCCTCCTGAGCTTTATCCCCTGCGATCAGCGCCATCCCGATAA
>DATKWP010000382.1:0-14802 GCA_035529535.1 Anaerolineae bacterium
GCCCTGGCGTGGTGGTATCTTAACCGCAAAGACGTGCGGCGGCTTTTCCGTGACCGGGGGTGACCGCAGTACCGCTTGAACTCTGGCGCTATTTGTGGTATAGTAGAGTCGGCTGGAGCACCGGGGGAAGCATACGCTCCATCGGAGGAGTGTGACGATGAGACGTGCACACGTAATACTGCTGATCACGACAGGGAGCCTGGGCCTGTTGTTGGTGCTGCTCTCTGTCGTCGCTGGCCGTGCTACCCCGATCCTGGCCGCCTCGCGCCCGCTTTACGCTGCCAGCAACCCCTGGATGGGCGCCCATCTACCCTCGTATCAGGGGACAATCAATTGCACCTTGGCCACCACCACGACCGATAGCCTGGAGAGCGCAGGAACCTACAACGATAACTCGGCCAGCGCGGCCCCGTTGGCCGGGTACACCGGCCTGGCGTTGGCCTCTGGGATTCGTTTGCAGGTGGTACCCCCGAAGGAAGACTGGTTTCGGCTTGACAACGCGGAGATAGGTGCGTCTTATAAGGTCGAAGCACTCCCCGATAAGACGACCAACTACAACCTGGGGATCGTCGTCTACAACGCAAGCCTCACGCCGATTGTCAGTGACACGGATTCGTTGGACACTCCCCAGGCCAGGGTCACCTTGGAGGCGGGTGGCTACGGCCCGTATTTTTTCAAGGTGTACCAACTTACCCCGCAATGTACGGGCGAGACGTACCACCTGAATATCACCGTCACTCGCCCTACTCCGTCGCCTGAGCCGGATGATTATGAGCCGAACGACAGCCTGGCGACTGCCTACAAGTTCCCTGTGGGTGCTTCCATCAGTGCCACGGATGCCAATTTCGTCCCCTACAGTGGCCCGGGGCCCGACCAGGACTGGTACGGCTTCTACGTGAAAGCAGGGCGGTCCTATCGGGCTTCCACCAGCAATCTGGACGGTGTGGATACGTACGTGGAGATCTATACTGAAGGTGGCCAGTTGGGTCCAAGTGACAATGATAGTGGCGGTGGATTTGACAGCAAGGTCGAATGGGCCGCCACCTATACCGGCTATTACTACGTGCACGTCAGTAATCTCATCAGCGGCAGCAAGGGTTCCTACGACCTGAAGATTGAAGAGATCGCCGCGCCGCCCACGGAAACACCTGAGCCGACCCAGCCCGGCCCCACCCCCATTCCCGGCATGGACAGTTTTGAGCCCAACTACGACTTTGCCCACGCCTCCACCATCGCCGCCAACGTCACCTATTCGGCCAATTTCATCCCCTGGAGTGGTGGCACAGAGGACAACGATTTCTACAAGATCTGGATCAAGCCCGGCTTGCACTTTATCTGTGCGACGTCGGAACTGGCCCCGGGTGTGGACACCAACATCATCGTCTACGATGGCAACCGTAACGCCATCGGCGGCAACGACGACGTGACGTTGGGTGATTACAGCAGCCGTTTCGCGTATTTCTCCACCTACGAAGGCTGGTTGTACGTCCTCGTCGGGCACGGCGGGCGGCTGCCAATGACCGACGTGAAGGACAGCACCTACAAGATCCGGTGTGAGATGCAGGTGCCCGGCCAGGCGACGGCGACGAGCACCCCTGAAGAGGGGGAGGCACCCCCGCCCCCTGCGACAGAAGTGCCACCGGCCCCTACATCCCGTCCCCCTGAGGAACTGACGGTGCGCCCATTGACTACCCCGACCCCGGCCTCTGCCGTGACTCCGGCTCCCCGTTTCATTCCCATCACGCTGCTGGTGTACTATGATGCCAAAGACGACCGCCAGCCTGGTGCAGGGGAGGGCATCGCTGGCATCTCGGCCCAGGCCTACGATGCGACGACCAATCAGTTGTTGGCGCAGGGCTTTACCGACGAGCAGGGCAACCTGCAGTTCACTGTCTCCGCAAAGGGCCCTGTGCGCGTGGCCGTTCCCTTCTTTGGTTTCAGCCAACTGGTGGCTGGTGAAGGAGCCAGCATCTACCTGCGGGTTCCGCCCCAGCCGCTCCCGGGAGGAGCGCCTTGATCCATGGGTGAGTCTACTCCGATCCCCAGCCCAGAAAGGCCGCTGTGGACTGGCCGGCCAGGGCGCGGCTGGCTGTGGCTCATTCCCGTTATCGGCCTCATCTTGCTCTTGTTGGTCGCCGTGGCGTTGATCATCGTACTCGGCTTGCGCAGCGTGTTTGGTGAGCCTGAGACCGACCCCGGTATGCCCGTGCAAGTGGTCAAGTACACTCCTGCCCCTTCCACTTCTCCTGTGCGCCCGCCGAGTTGCGAGACGATCATCAGCAGCGGCGACGTGCAGGTGGCGGTGGCCCTCCCGCTCTCCCTCACGGTGAGCAGCCGGGCGTTCCCCGTCGTGGTGGTCGTGGCCGAGACCGGCCAGTGGACCTATCCGCCCGGCTATCCAGGGTCGGCCGCCTGGGCCTGCGGTACGGTGGTCAACTACGTGGTGGGACTGGAGCCGGTGCCGGAGAATGAGACTTTGCTGACCGGATTGAGGCCGGGGGACGAGATCCAACTGGTGCTCTCTAATGGCGTGACCCTGTCCTTCCGCTTCGTCGAGCGGCGGGAAGTGGCAGCCAACGAGGCGAGCGTCTTCGAGCAGGTGCGGCCGCGCCTGACGTTGGTCCTGGAGGGAGAGGGTGGCGCCTGGCAGGTTGCCACCGCCGATTACGTGGCCGAGACGGAGCCGGTGGAACTGCCTTCTAGAACGCTGGCCCAGGTGGGGCAGCCGGTGCGCGTGGGGGATGCGCAGGTAACGGTCACCAGCGGCGGCGCCGGGCGCGGCGGACTCGATCTTCAGCCAGGGACGATGGTTTACCTGGTAGAGTTCTCGGTCGAAGACGTGGGGACAACGCCACTGGACGCCACTGCCTTCGACATGCAGTTGCAGGACGGGGCAGGGAATGGGTATCTGCTCTCACCCGCAGCCAGCGCGGCCGGGGAACACGGCCCACTCAGCGGCGAGATCCCCCCCGGGACGGCGGTGGAGGGCACGGCGGGTTATCTGGTGCCGGAGACGCTGGCAGGCCCTACGCTCATCTGGACCTTTAGTCCCCAGCCTGGATCCGAGGCGCGGGCCAGCGTGAGTATTCCCTACGAAGCGGCCTCCATGTCCCCCTCGGCCGGCCAGGTCGAGGTGGCCATTACCGATGCCTTCCTCAGCGACGATGGCCAGACGTTAGTCGTCGAGGGGGAAATACGGAACATCGGAGAGGGGCCGCTCACCGTGGAATTGGGCGACGTCCGTCTCACCTCGAGCGACGGGACGAGCGACCTGGCGATGGCGGCCCCGCCGCTCCCGTGGACGGTTCAGCCCGGCCAGGTGCAGGTGATCGAACTGCAATACGCCAGGCCCCAGGCTTCGGCGGCCTTGCTTTCGATACTGGGGTATTCCTTCGAAATCCAGGGACTGCAGTGAGTATATTCTCCCCTCTCCCAACCTTGGGAGAGGGGCCGGGGGTGAGGGCCTTCTCCCCTCTCCCAACCTTGGGAGAGGGGCCGGGGATGAGGGCCTTCTCCCCTCTCCCTCCTAGGGAGAGGGGCCGGGGGTGAGGGTCAGGATGGCCCGCGCCTGGGCGATGTCGTCGCGAATCTGCGCCACCAGTGCGCCAGGCGTGGAGAAGGTCCGTTCATCCCGCAGACGGGCGACAAAGTCGAGTGCCAGCCCCTGGCCGTACAGGTCGGTGTCCAGGTCCAACAGGTGGGCCTCGATGACCAGGGCTTGCTCACCGGAAGTCGCGACGAAGGTGGGCCGCGTGCCGATGTTGACGACGGCCGGATGTGTTCCCAGGTTCCGCGCGTGCGCCAGGCAGGCGTAGATCCCACCGGCAGGAACCAGGCGCCCGGGCGGAGAGGAAATGTTGGCCGTGGGTATCCCGATGCGGCGCCCTCTTCCATCCCCCCGCACGACGATGCCCGCCAGCCGGTAGGGATGTCCCAGACAACCTATAGCCTGCGGGATATCTCCCGCCTTCAACGCAGCCCGCACGCGGCTACTGCTCACCAGCGCCCCCTCCCACACCAGCGGCTCGACGACGTGCACGGTGAACCCGTGTTCGGCCCCCCAGCGCTGCAAGAACGGGACGTCTCCCTCGCGCCGGTAGCCCAGCACGAAACCGGGGCCGCCCCACAGTTCGGCCAGGTGGAGGTGGCGGACCAGCAGTTCGACGAACTCGCTGGCGGCGGTACGGGCCAGGCCCGCCGTGAAGGGAAGCACGACCAGCACGTCGAGCCCCAGCGCGGCCAGTAACCCGGCGCGCTCCTCCCCTGTTGTCAGCAGCGGTGGAGGCTCATAGCCCAACGTACTCGCCGGGTGGGGGTCGAAGGTGATGGCGATGGCGGCACCTTGCGCCGCATGGGCCGCCGCCACCATGCCGGTGATGAGTTGCTGATGGCCACGGTGGACGCCGTCAAAGACGCCGATGGTGACGTATCCACCTTGAGTCCCGTCTTTCAGGGGAAGGAATTGAGAGGCCTGGGCGAGGTCATGGGCGATGAACATTCTCAATGCTCCGGTGTGCGGAACACCTTGCGGGGCCGCCACGAGCCGGATGCCCGATCGTAGGCTACGAGCGCCAGGAACGTGCCATCTGGCCCGTAGGCGCGGCCCAGGCCTGCCCCTTCCTGGCCCTCCCCTACTGGGGAGGGCCAGGAAGGGGCAAAGGCGATCGCCTGCCCTGAACAGAGTCGCCGCGCGGTGCCCGCATCCAGGCACAGTGCCGGGAAGTGAGCCAGTGCTGCATCCACCGGGTGTAGCAGGCTAGACCAACGTCCATCGGCCACGGCCTGGGCGAATTCTTCCAACGTGAGGGCGTCCTCCAGGCGAAAATCGCCGCTTGCCAGACGGGCCAGAGCAGTGAGATGGGCTCCACAACCCAGGGCCTGCCCCAGGTCGTGCGCCAGCGAGCGCACGTACGTCCCCGGCGAGCAGGTCACCTCCAGCATGCACGTGGGCGGCTCCCACGCGGTCAGTTCCAGCCGTGAGATCTCCACCTGGCGCGCCTGGAGTGAAAGGTCTTCTGCTGCGACGCCTCGCCGGGCCAGCCGGTGAAGCGGCGTTCCCTGGTGCTTGAGCGCTGAATACAGCGGGGGCATCTGCTGGATCAGGCCCCGGAATTGCGCCAACGCAGCCTCGACCTGAGCACGTTCCACTTCGACCGGCCTTTCCGCCACGACCTGACCCTCGGCGTCGTAGGTATCGGTCGTGATTCCCAGCCGCACTCGGGCGCGGTAGACCTTCTGCCCGGACATCAGGTACTCGGCCACGCGGGTGGCCCGCCCGACGCAGACGAGCAGCACGCCGGTCGCCAGCGGATCGAGCGTACCGGCGTGGCCCACGCGACGGATGCCGGTCAAGCCACGGATGCGGTCTACGACGTCGTGGGAGGTCAGGCCACGGGGCTTGTTGAGGTTGAGGATTCCGTCGGGCATAGTGCGTGAAACGTGAAACGTGAAGCGTGAAACGTGTTGCGTGTTGCGTCTTGCGTGTTGCGCAAGGCGTGATGGTGCGGGTTACGCGGTTTGACTTGCTTGCTGGACATCGCGCTGGCGGGCCAGGTCGGCCCGCAGGGCGGTCAACACCTGCGCCTGTGCATCCTCCAGTGAACCGGTGATAGTACAGCCGGCGGCAAGCGCGTGCCCTCCGCCGCCAAGTTGGAGGGCTACCTGCGCGACGTCGAACCCGGGCACGGCACGCAACCCAACCTCGACCTGGCCATCCTCGTTCTCGACGAAGACGGCTGCGACGTTAGCGTCGTCAGCGCTGACCAGGAAATTGACCAGTCCGGCATCGCCGTTGCCGGCATAGCCCACCTGGCGACGCAGCGCCAGCGGGATGCTGGTCCAGGCGATTCCCTCTTCGATCTGTAACTGCGTCAGGGCTGCCCTCCACAGGAGAATCGCGGCTGTCGGGCGGCGGTTGAGGCTGTGGTGGGTGATGGTGGGCAGTGAGGCCCCGGCCTTCATCAAGCGTAGTGCGATATCCATCAACTGAACCGTGACGTTGCTCGTGCGAAACCCGTGCGTGTCGGTGACCATGCCGGTCAACAGGCAGGTGGCGATTTCGGCGTTGACCCGGATAGACAGCGCGTCGAGCAGTCGCCACACGATTTCGGCTGTGGACGAGGCGTGGGGGTCCACCAGGTTGACGGTGCCGAAATTCAGGTTGGTCACGTGGTGGTCCACGTTCAGGAGCGGCACGTTGCCAAAGGCGGGCATCTGTGGGAACTCGCCAATCCGCTTCAGATCCGAAGAGTCCAGCGATATGACGAGGTCGAACGTGGTGCTAATCTCTTGCACGATCGCCTCGGCACCCGGGATGTAGTGGAAGCGCTTGGGAAT
The DNA here is from genome assembly GCA_035529535.1 of Anaerolineae bacterium. Classification (GTDB taxonomy): domain Bacteria; phylum Chloroflexota; class Anaerolineae; order B4-G1; family B4-G1; genus DATKWP01. The sequence continues at coordinate 6,337 of DATKWP010000382.1, forward strand.
GGGGTCTGAGCAGGCCATGGTCGGTTCCCGGCCTATCTGGCGCAAGGCCAGGCCCAGACCGGCCAGGCTGCCGACGGCGTCCCCGTCTGGGCTGATGTGACAGACAAGCAGGGGAAGGTGGGCTGACTGGATGAGTTGGCTAGCCTGGTTCAGTGTGGCGTTCTTCTTCACTGAGTTTCAGTTCGTCGAGGATACCGGCGATGTGTTCCCCCCGTTCCAGGGAGGGATCGTAGTGAAAGACCAGTTCCGGGATGTTGCGCAAGCGCAGCCGGCGACCTAACTCGCGCCGCATCCAGCCGCCCGCGCTTTCCATGCCAGCCTGTGCTTCCGCCTGGGCCTCAGCCCCGCCCAACACGCTGAAATGCACGTCAGCGCGGAGCGCGTCGGGCGTGATTGTCACATCGGTGATGGTGACCATGTGTAGGCGTGGGTCGTTGACTTTCCGCTCCAACAGACTCGTCAGGTGGGTGCGGATCAGGCCAGAGACTCGGCGTTGATATTTCTTGCCCATTGGAATTCAGACCTCGTTTTCCAGAGTCCGTCACACGGCTTCCTGCCGCTCTTTCACGTAGAACCGAATGACGTCGCCCACAGCCACGTCCTGAAAGCCTTCCAGTCCCACGCCACACTCGAAGCCGGTTTGCACCTCGCGCACGTCCTTTTCGAACCGCTTGAGCGACGTAATGTGGCCATCGTGCAGTTGTTTCTCGCCCCGGAAGACCCGCGCGCGAGCGTTGCGCCGTGCCTCCCCCTGGCGAATGTAGCATCCAGCCACGAAGCCGACCTTGGGAATCCTGAAGGTAGCCCGGACCTCAGCCTCACCCACCACCACGTCCACGTAGGTCGGCTCCAGGAGCCCTTTGAGGGCCTTGTCCACCTCGTCTATCAGTTTGTAGATGATGTCGTACGTGCGGATGCCCACGCCCCCGCTTTCCGCCACGTGGCGGGCGGGCGAGTCGGGCAGCACGTTGAAGCCAATGATGATGGCGCGCGTGGCGATGGCCAGGTTGACGTCCGATTCGTTGATGTTGCCCGCGGCAGCGTGAATGATGTTGACCTTCAGATCCTCCCGTCCCAATTTCTCCAGCGAACTGACGATCGGCTCAATGGAGCCCTGGACGTCCGTCTTGACGATCAGGTTCAGTTCTTTCACCTGTCCGGCCTGAATGCGGCTGGAGAAGTCGTCGAGGGTGAAGGCTCTGACCGGAGCCACAGCCCTGGCCGCCAGTTCCTCCTGGCGCTTGGCCACGATGACCCGTGCGGTGCGCTCATCCGGCACGACTTTGAAGAATTCGCCGGCCTCCGGCACGCTGGAGAGGCCCATGATCACCACTGGTGTCGAGGGGGGGGCTTCCTGAACTGGATGCCCGGTTTCGCCGAGCATCTTGCGCACGTGACCGTGGGCGAGCCCGGCTACCACGGTGTCGCCCACGTGCAACGTGCCGTTCTGCACCAGCACGGTGGCCGTCGCCCCGTGGGTGCGCTCCAGCCGTCCCTCCAAGACCGTACCCAAGGCGCTCCGGTCGGGGTTGGCCTTGATCTCGGTGGAGTCCGCGACGAGCAGGATCGCCTCCAACAGGTCGTCCAGGCCGGCGATCTTTTTCGCCGAGACAGGCACGCACAGCGTGGTGCCTCCCCAATCGTCACACGTCAGGCCCAGGTCAGCCAACTGTCGCTTGACCCGCTCGGGCTGGGCGCTGGGCTTGTCCATTTTGTTGATGGCGACGATGATGGGGACGCGGGCGGCAGTGGCGTGGTTGACGGCTTCGACGGTCTGGGGCATCACGCCGTCGTCGGCGGCCACGACCAGCACGGCGATGTCGGTCGTGTGGGCCCCCCGGGCGCGCATGGCGGTGAAGGCCTCGTGGCCGGGAGTGTCCAGGAAGGTGATCTTGCGACCATCGTGTTCGATCTGGTAGGCCCCGATGTGCTGGGTGATTCCTCCCACCTCGCTGGCGACTACGTCCGTGTGGCGGATGGCGTCCAGGAGTGAGGTCTTACCATGATCTACGTGGCCCAGGATGGTGACGACGGGAGGACGCGGCTGGAGTTTCGCCGGGTCTTCGCCAGCGTAGAGGCGTTCCCACAACAACGTAGGCCCCTCTTCGGCGGCCTCTTCTGAGATGGTCGGCGTCTCTTCCTTGGGCTCGAATCCCATCTCCTGAGCCACGATGGCGGCCGTCTCGTAGTCAATCTGCTGGTTGATGTTGGCCATGATGCCGGCGTTCATCAACTCCTTGATCATGACGATCGGGCTGACGTTCATCAGGGCGGCCAGTTGGCGCACTGTCAAATAGTCCGGAATCTCAATTACTCGTTTTTCCTGTACCTGCTCACCCATATCTATCTACTCCCTCCCCTCGCTGTGTCCGCCCCTTCCTGGGGCTCCGCTGCCAGGAGTTCAGGTAGCCCATCCGCGTATTCCCGCAACTGGGCTTCGCTTTCCGGCGTCAACTTTACCTTCAGCGCGTGCTCCAGTTGCCTGCGTGCCAGTGTCATCTCCCAGCAGTTGCGCTGGCGGCAAAGATAGGCCCCACGTCCGCTGCGCTTCCACGTTTCGTCCACTACGACCGTGCCCTCGGGTGTGCGCACAATGCGCACCAACTCCCGCTTGGGCTGTACCGTGTGGCAGGCCACACACGTGCGCTGTGGAATGTGCGGGCGTCGTTGAGGCCGCTTGCCCATCCAGGCACTACTCCTCGAAATTCCCCCGTTCGTCCACGACCCGCTCCTTCTTGCGCCGGCGACGGGCGACGACCATGCCTAAGGTCTCGTCGAAGACCAGTTCTCGACGGCGGCGGCGTTCTCGCTGGCGTTTCGATACGTCCCCGGCTCCCCCGGCTTCGAGGTTTTCCTCGGACTCTTCTTCCTCGAGCAGTTCCGGGATCTCCGCCACCTTTTCTTCCACCGGGGCCGCTTTGGCTTCGGCTTCAGGTGCGGGTTGGGGCACCTCTTCGGCCGGTGCTGCCTCGACGGCCACCGGCGCAATCTCTGGCTCGGCGACTACTGCCTCTACTATGGCCGCGACCGGCGTCTCCTCGATGGTCATGGCCTCCTCAGCAGGCGCCGCCCCAACCGCTGCTTCCTCAACCAGCGCTTCCTCGACTGGTTCTTCCTCAACCGGCGGTTCCTCGATGGGCTCTGGCATTTCTATGGCCGGCTCAACGAGCAGCGCGGCCTCCGGCTCGGCAATGGCTTCTTCCGTGGTCGGTACGGCCTCCTCGACCTCCGGCAGGGCGAGCGCTTCGATGCACTGCTGGATCTCGGTCAGGCTCTTGGGGCCGACTCCCTCCAGTTTCAGCAGTCCCTCGTCTCCCTCAGCCAACCGTTCCATCACCTGGCCGATGTTGGCCAACCTGGCACGCTCCAGGTGGGCCAACGTCCGGGAACTGAGGCCGGTCTCGGCCAATGGCATCTCGTAGGCCTGACCGGGGATGCGGGCACGGGCGGCTGTGATGGCCGTGCGCCGCTCAGTCTCTGCGCTCTTGATGGCGGTCCGGCGGGCTACTTCCTCCTGGGCCATGCGCCTTTCGGCGGTGCGCAGCGAGGTATAGTAGTCCCTGACCCCTTCGATCACCTGCCGCAGCGCGAGCAGTTCCTCGCTGTTGTAGGGCAGTTTTTCCTGCTCGTGTTGCCGCAAGATGCTAGCGACGGTAGGGAGCAACTCGGCCACCAGACCCAATGCGGGCAGGAGATTGGAATCCTCGTTCACCTTTTGCAATGCCCACGTGGCTGCCTCGGTCACCCCCTGGATGTCAATCCGCCAACCGGTCAGTTTGGCCGCCAGCCGGGCGTTCTGTCCCGCCCGCCCGATGGCCAGCGAGAGTTGATCGTCGGGCACGACCACGCTGGCAGTTTTTTCCACCGGATCACCGTCCAGGTGTACGCTCAGCACCTTGGCCGGGCTGAGGGCCTTGGCGATGAAGGTGGCCGGGTCGGGGCTCCACTCGATGATGTCAATCTTCTCCCCGCCCAGTTCGTTGACGATGGATTGGATGCGCACGCCGCGCATGCCGACACAGGCTCCCACCGGGTCTACTCCCGGCTGGGAGGCCGCCACGGCGATCTTGGAGCGTGAGCCCGACTCGCGGGCGATGGACTTGATCTCGACCGCGCCGTTAAAGATCTCGGGCACTTCCAGTTCCAGCAAGCGGCGCAGCATGTTCTTGTGGCTGCGCGAGACGGTGATCTGTGGCCCATGGCCGGTCTTGCGCACCTCCAGCACGTAGGCCCGGATGCGCTGGTGAAGTGTATACCGCTCACCGGGTACCTGCTGCCTGCGCGGCAAGATGGCCTCGGTGCCTTCGATGTGCAGCGTCACCGCCTGTGGCTTGATGCTCTGCACTGTGCCGTGAATGATCTCCCCTTCCTGCTGGACGTAGTGGGCATATCGCGCTTCTCGCTCGGCTTCGCGGATGCGTTGGAGGATGATCTGCTTGGCGTTCTGCGCCGCGATGCGCCCAAAGTCCTTGGGAGTATTCTCGACCATGAGCATGTCTCCCAGTGCGACGTTGGATTGGATGGCGAGCGCTTCCGCCAGAGTCATCTCTCGCTCAGGATCGGTGACTTGCTCGACCACCTGTTTTCCGATGAAAATATGAGCCTGGCCGGTCTCCGGGTCAATCGTGGCGGTCACGTTCTGGTTTGCGTCGCCACTAAGGTTGCGCTGATAGGCCGACACCAACGCCATCTGCAGGGCCTCCAGGACGACGTCGCCAGGCAGACCGCGATCCCTACAGATTTGGTTGAATGCCAGTAAGAATTCTGACTTCATCGCTTATTTTTCTCCCTAAGGGGGGCCTATCACCCCCGTGCTGGCCGCGAGCCAGCGCCCACAGGTTGGTTCTTCTATGGTTCGTGGCCGTATACGAAGAAAAGTGGGGCTTGCCCACTTCTCCGACCACATCCATATACGCAGTCAAATTATAACATAACCGTGGTGAACATGCAAGTAATCTGCTTCCCGAAAGTCTCAGTTCAGGCAGGTCCGCTCTGTTTTGTAGCCCATGCCAGGTTGTGCTATAATGACAACCAGTACAGGTAGCCGATTGGGCAAGATACCAGGGAGGGTGGATGGCTGAGACGGTTAAGGAAAAACTGGCCCTGCGAAGTCGCATCATCGGCCTGTTGCTGCGCGATGCGCGGGAACGGGCCGGGCGGACGAAGCAGGAATGCGCAACGGCGCTGGGAGTTCCGGTCAGTACCATCACCGCACACGAAGAGGGACGCAAGCCCGTCTCTCTGCCGGAGTTGGAGGTGCTGGCCTACGTACTGGGCATCGTGACGTCCCATTTCTGGACGCGCGACCCGGAACTGGTGCCAGGTGAACACGCAGTGCCACTCCAGGAAGTGCTGGCTCTGCGCCAACGCATCGTCGGGGGACTCTTGCGCCAGGCCCGCATAGAGGCCGGCGCATCCCAGAAAGAGTTGGCGAAGGCAGTGGGGTGCTCCACGAATCGGTTCTCCGCCTACGAGTATGGAGAGCAACCGATCCCGCTGGCGGAATTAGAGTTATTGGCCCAGCATCTGCACCTGCCCCTGGAGCATTTCCTGGACAATCAGGAAGGGCCGGTGGGGGAATGGCAGCGCCAGCAAGAGGCCTGGCGCCGCTTCCGCCAACTTCCCAGGGAGGTGCAAGAGTTTGTCGCTCAGCCCATCAACGTCAAGTACCTGGAGGTGGTCATGAGGCTGGCCCAGATGCCGGCCGGAGGATTGCGCGCGATTGCCGAGGGGCTGCTGGATATTACGTATTGATTCACGGGGCGGCTTGATCACTGCCAACGGTGGCAGATGGGGGTGCACGGATGGACAATGTGCTTTCAGCGCGGGAACTCAAGGAAGAAGGATTGCGGCTGTTCCAGGAAGGGTTGTACGAGGAGGCGGCCGCCAGGTTCAAGGAGGCCCGGGAGACGTTCACCCGCGAGGGGAACGAGGTCGAGGCAACCGAGATGGTGAACAACCTGGGCGTGATCCACCGGGTGCGGGGCCAATGGGATGACGCGATCGCGGCACTGGACGAGGCCAGGGCGGCGTTTGTGCGGCTGGGTGACCGCGATCGTGAAGCGCAGGCGCTGGGCAATCTGGGCGGATTGTACGCAAGCCTGGGTGAGCGCGACAAGGCGAAGGAAATCTATCGCCAGGCAGCCGACGTCTTCGGGGCCTTGGGCAACGCGCAATGCCAGGGGGAGACGCTCCTGGCGCTCGGAGTGCAAGAGTGGAAGACGGGCAACCGCTCTAGCGCCCTGGCCACCTACGAAGCCGGCCTGCAGACGTTGCCGAGACCGACGGGCAGCCAGAAGACACTGCGGAGGCTACTCGGCTTGCGCACCCGCGTGCTGGGTGGGCCGAAATAAAACAGAGGAAACCGGGTTTTTCGATAAGCGAAGCGGCAAAACCCGGTTTCTAGATTACTCTGCCCGCAGCGCCGCGCCCAGTTCCTGTTCTAGCCGGCGGACGATCCTGGCGCGCAGTTTGGCGACCTCCTGGTCAGATAGTGTGCGGTCGTCGGCCTGGTACGTCAGGCGGTAGGCCAGGCTCTTGCGGCCCGTGCCGACCTGTTCCCCCTGGTAGACGTCGAACAGCACGACCGAGCGCACGAGAGGCGCCCCGGCCTGGGCGATGAGGTCGCGTACGCGCACCGCCGGCACGTTTTCCTCCACCACCACCGCCAGGTCCTCGTAGACCGGTGGATGGACCGAGATGGAAGCCATCGTGCGGGGCGCGCCCCAGCCTTCCAGTAGCCCATCCAGGTCGAACTCCAGGGCACACACGGGCTGCGCCGGCAGATCAAAGGCCTCGCGCACCAGGGGGTGCAGTTCTCCCAGTGTGCCGATCGCGCGCCCTCCGACGCTCGCCTGGGCACACCGGCCCGGATGGAAGGCGGGATGCTGGCTCGGCTCGAACGTCCCTACCAGCCCCAGCCCGGCCAGCAGGGCCTCGACGACTCCCTTGAGGTCGTAGAAGCCCGTCGGCGCACGATCCTGCCCCCCCAGCCACGTGCGAGCCTCGCGCGGGCCGGTCATCACGATGCCCAGGCGGCGTGGCTCGTCTGGTAACGTCTGCCCCTCCACCGGGATGTACACGGAGCTGATCTCGAACGTGGCCACGCGGTCGAGGAAGCGCAGGTTCTCGCGAGTGGTGCCGAGCAGGGAAGGCAGCAGGGTTTTCCTCAGGTAGGCCCGCTCGGCCGACAGCGGGTTGCGCACGCGCAGGTATTCCCCTGCATCGCGTGGTGCTCCCTGGGGCCACATCATCCCCTCATCCTCAATGTCCACGAGCGAGTAGGTGATGACCTCATCCAGCCCACAGCCCACCAGCAGGTCGCGCACCCGCTCGGCTCCTTCCAGGCGCAGGTTGGCCCGTTGCGGGGGCAGTTCGTCGCGCATGAGCGTCGTCGGGAAACGGTCGTACCCCCAGATGCGCCCCACTTCCTCGACCAGGTCTACCGGCTGCGTGACGTCGAGGCGATGGGAGGGTACGATCACGCGCAAGGTCTCCGGTTTCCCCTCCATGGTCGCAACCTGAAAGTCCAGCGAGGAGAGAATGCGCGCGACCTCGCTGGCCGGCACCTCGACGCCCAGGATGCGGGCCGCGTACGCCAGGTCGAATTCGATCGCCCGCTGTGGCTGGCGGCCTGGATACAGGTCGCCGATGGCCGGAACGACGGTGCCGCCGCCTAGTTCTGCCATCAAGTGGGCCGCCCGCGCGGCGGCCTTGGCCGTCAACTCCGGATCCACCCGCCGCCCGAAGCGGGTGGCCGCGTCGCTCACCAGCCCCAGCAGGCGGGAGGTCCGGCGGACGCTGAGGAAGTCAAAGTTGGCCGACTCCAGGAGGACGTCGGTCGTCGCCTCGGTGACCTCGCTTTCCAGCCCACCCATCACACCAGCCACGGCCACCGGGCCACCGCCGTCGGTGATGAGCAGCATCTCTCCGTCGAACGTGCGCAGTTGCCCGTCGAGGGTCTTCATCTGCTCGCCGGGGCGAGCGCGGCGCACGATGATGGCCGGGCGGTCATCGCCGGACCTGGTGCGCAGGTCGTGGTAGTCGAAGGCGTGCAGGGGCTGTCCCGATTCCAGCATCACATAGTTGGTGACGTCTACGACGTTGTTGATGGGTCGCATGCCAGCCCGGCGCAGCCGCGTCTGCATCCAGAAGGGGGCTGGCCCCACTTTCACGCCCCGGATCAGGGCCGCCGAGTAGCGCGGGCACAGGTCAGGGTCGGCGATCTCCAGCACGATATAGTCCGGTGTGGGGACCAGTTCTGCCGGATGTCGCTCCAGCACCTCGAGCGCGTCCCTCTTGAGAGGAGCGCTGGTGAGCGCTGCTACCTCGCGGGCGATGCCGAAGACCGCATACAGGTGGGCGAACGGCCCCTTGATGTCTATATCCAGCACCGCGTCGCCCATGTAATCTGCCAGCGGCGTGCCCACCGGCGCGTCGCCGGGCAGGTAGATGATGTCTACCTGC
>DATKWP010000383.1:0-3216 GCA_035529535.1 Anaerolineae bacterium
AACTGCCCCGTATAACTCCCCACCACCTGCGCCACCTGCTCCGGCGTGCCTTCAGCCACGATCTGGCCCCCGGCGTCTCCCCCCTCCGGCCCCAGGTCAACGATCCAGTCGGCCACCTTGATGATGTCCGGGTGATGCTCGATGATGATGACCGTATTGCCCGCGTCCACCAGCCGGTTCAGCACCGCCACCAATTTGTCCACGTCGGCCGCGTGCAAGCCCACACTCGGCTCATCCAGCACGTACAGCGTCTGCCCGGTGGCCCGCTTGCTCAGTTCACGCGACAGTTTCACCCGCTGCGCCTCGCCGCCCGAAAGCGTCGGCGCGGGCTGCCCCAGCCGCACGTACCCCAGCCCCACGTCCAGCAGCGTCTCCAGTTTGCCCTGCATGGCGGGGATGTTGGCAAAGAACTCCATCGCCTCGCTCACCGTCAGGTCCAGCACCTCGGAGATATTCTTGCCCTTATAGCGCACCTGCAACGTCTCCCGGTTGTAGCGCCGCCCGCGGCAGATGTCGCACGGCACGTACACGTCGGGCAGGAACTGCATCTCGATGCGCAGCGTCCCGTGCCCCTGGCAGGCCTCGCACCGGCCCCCCTTGACGTTGAACGAAAAGCGGCCCGGCTTGTAGCCGCGAATCTTGGACTCCGGCAGCGAGGCGAACAGGTCGCGGATGGGGCCGAACAGGTTGATGTAGGTGGCCGGGTTCGAGCGCGGCGTGCGCCCGATGGGGGATTGGTCAATGTTGATCACCTTGTCAATCTGCTCGCTCCCCTCCAGGCTCTCGTGCTCGCCGGCCCGCTCCCGCGCGCGGTGCAGCATCTGCGCCAGCCGCGAATACAGTACCTCCACCAACAGCGTGGACTTGCCGGAGCCGGACACGCCCGTGATGCACACGAACTCGCCCAGCGGGATGCGCACGTCAATGTTCTTCAGGTTGTGCTCGCGCGCCCCCCGCACCACCAGTTCCCCCCCGCTTCCCTTACGCCGCTGCTTGGGCACCGGGATGTGCCGGCGACCGGAGAGGTACGCCCCGGTCAGGCTCTCGGGGCAGGCCAGGATGTCGTCCAGCGTCCCCTCGCACACCACCTCCCCGCCGTGCTCTCCTGCCCCCGGACCCAGGTCAATGATCCAATCGGCGGCCCGGATCGTGGCCTCGTCGTGCTCGACCACCACCAGCGTGTTGCCCAGGTCGCGCATCTGGTGCAGCGTGCGGATCAGGCGGGCGTTGTCCCGCTGGTGCAGCCCGATGCTCGGCTCGTCCAGCACGTACAGCACCCCCGTCAGTTGTGAGCCGACCTGCGTCGCCAGCCGGATGCGCTGCGCCTCACCGCCCGCCAGCGTGACTGCCGTGCGGTCCAGCGTCAGGTAGTCCAGCCCCACGTTGACCATGAACTGCAAGCGGGCGCGCACCTCCTTGAGGATGCGCCGCGCGATGTACCACTCCTTCCCGCTGAGCGGAGAGCCTTCCGGGGCCACCATCTCCGTTTCCAGTCCGGCCGCCTGAAACCCTGGCCCGACGAGGCCCTCCTCCCGCTTCGAGGTAGCAGAGGGAATCGTCTTGAACCTGGAGCCCGATAATTCGTCCACCCACCCCACCAGGCGCACCACCGGCCAACTGCTGATCTCGTGGATCGGCTTTTCCGCCACCGTCACCGCCAGCGCCTCCGGGCGCAGCCGTGCCCCCTGGCACACTGGGCAGGGCCGGTGGGTCATGAACTCTTCGATCTTCATGCGGATGAAATCCGAGTCCGTCTCCACGTAGCGGCGCTGCAGGTTGGGGATGACCCCCTCGAAGCGCGTACTGTACTCGCTCATTCGCCCATCCCGGCCGCGATAATGCACCTGCACCTGCTCGTCGCCGCTCCCATACAGGACGATGTGCTGCTGGGCGTGGTTCAGCCTGCGCCACGGCACGTTCGTGGAGATGCCAAAGTGGTCGCAGGCCGCCTTGAGCATCTGCCAGTAATAACCGTCCTGCTCCCGCACGTTCCAGGCCTGGATGGCCCCCTCTTCGATGCTCTCGTCGGGATTGGGCACGATCAACTCGGGATCGAGTTCCATGCGCGTCCCCAGCCCCTGGCACTCGGGGCAGGCCCCGTGCGGGCTATTGAAGGAAAAGGTGCGCGGCTCGATCTCCGGCAGGCTGAGGCCGCACACCGGGCAGGCCAGCCGCTCCGAGTACAGGATGTCCTGCCCCGGCTCCGCCGACACGTCGTTGATGATCACCACCCCGTCGCCCAGCCGCAGCGCCGTTTCCACCGAGTCGGTGAAGCGCGAGCGGAAACCGCCGTCCATCGCCTCCGGGAGCACCAGCCGGTCCACCACCGCCTCGATCGTGTGCATCTTGTAGCGGTCGAGTTCGATCTCCTCGTCCACGTCGCGCACCTGGCCATTCACCCGCACGCGCACGAAACCCGCCTTGCGCACGTCCTCAAAGATCGCCTGGTGGTGGCCCTTGCGCGCCTTGACCAGTGGCGCCAGGACCTGGAAGCGGGTGCCGGGCGTCATCCTCAGCACCGTGTCCACGATCTGGTCGGCCGACTGCTTGGCCACCTCGCGCCCGCACTGCGGGCAGTGCGGTATGCCGACGCGGGCGTACAGCAGCCGCAGGTAGTCATAGATCTCGGTGACCGTGCCGACGGTCGAGCGGGGGTTGTGGGAAGCGCCGCGCTGGTCAATCGAGATGGCCGGCGAGAGCCCCTCGATCTGGTCCACATCGGGCTTTTCCATCTGCCCCAGGAACTGCCGCGCGTAGGCGGACAGGCTCTCCACGTAGCGCCGCTGCCCCTCGGCATAGATGGTGTCGAAGGCCAGCGACGACTTGCCGGACCCCGAGATGCCGGTGACGACCACCATCCTGTTGCGCGGGATCTCGACCGTGATATTCTTCAGGTTATGCTCGCGCGCCCCCCGCACGACGATCTTGTCCTGAACCACCCCTCACCCCACCGTATAATCGAACGTTTGTTCGCAAGTGTACCGCCCTTGCTGTGCTTCGTCAAGGCGAACGGATATTGTAACACATTTTCGGCATTGGACAAAGTCTGGCCCGATGATAGGGTATTTGATATTCAGCACATCAGAAGCCGCGGCTCTTGAATGAGCCGGGGCTTCCCGTTCTTTGTCACCTTGATATTTCCCCTTCAGATAGGTTGAGTGTATAATCACTTATCGGGCGGCACGACTTTTCGAGACAATAGGGCAGTATGACTTG
>DATKWP010000384.1:0-13826 GCA_035529535.1 Anaerolineae bacterium
CAAGTCATACTGCCCTATTGTCTCGAAAAGTCGTGCCGCCCGATAAGTGATTATACACTCAACCTATCTGAAGGGGAAATATCAAGGTGACAAAGAACGGGAAGCCCCGGCTCATTCAAGAGCCGCGGCTTCTGATGTGCTAAATATCAATGACCATCAGATCCTCGCCCAGACATACCTCACCGCTGTAATCATTATGCACATCTTCCATCAGCGAATGCATCATTGATTCAGATTTCGGTCTAATGTGAGTCAGCACAAGTTTCTTCACTTCGTTACGCGTGGCAATCTTGCCTGCCTGCCCCGAAGAAGCAATGACATACTGTGCCAGACGCTCAAACGCAGGATTAGTGATCTCATCTTCAGCCAAGTAGCAACACTGAATCAGAATATCAGCGCTCTGGGCAAGATGATCCAGACCGTCACAAGCTACCGTATCACCACTGATAGTAACAACTTTCCCCTCTGCTTCAACACGGTACCCCAGACATGGCCAAGCCTCTCGAGACAACCCCAGGCTGTTCCCATGGTCAACATATTCAGCGGAAACCCTCCACCTGCCACTATCGCAGACCAATCCTAGAGTGGGACGCTCATGTCACGCTACCACGCCAACTTGCATACTTGGTTCTCCATCGTGCAGCCTCTCTTTTCACCGCAGAGCCGCTGAGAGTGCAGAGGTTCTCTTAGAGCATGTCTGAAAATTGATGGATCGCGGCCCTTCGGGTAGACTTGGCCGTTATGGCCGGACAACACAGTACAAGAAAGTTGTACCCGAGCGATTTGACAGATTTCGAATGGCAAAAAGTCGAGCCGCTGATCCCCAAACCCAAATCCAACAGAGGTCGCAAGCGTAAGCACTCCATCCGGGATATTCTGAATGCCATCTTCTACATCATACGCGCTGGCTGTGCTTGGCGCATGCTGCCTCACGACTTGCCGCCGTGGAAGACCGTCTACCACTACTTCCGTCTCTGGCGTAAAGACGGGACTTGGGCACACATCAACGCGGCTCTGCGAACTGAACTTCGGGAAGCCGAAGGCCGGGATCCGCAGCCCAGTGCCGCGATCCTGGACAGCCAATCGGTCAAGACGACGAGTACAAAGGGAGTCCGTGGCTATGATGCGGGCAAGAAGGTTAAAGGACGTAAACGTCATATTCTCGTAGACACCCTGGGGTTGCTTTTGATGATCGTCGTTCATACAGCTGACATCCAAGATCGGGACGGAGCCAAGTTGGTTCTGGAAAAGGCCAAGTCACTTTTTCCTCGCCTGCGTCTAATCTGGGCCGATGGTGGCTACGCGGGCCAACTGATTGACTGGGTGATGGCAACCTGCAACTGGATACTTGAGATTGTCAAGCGTGACCCTGATATCAAGGGCTTTCAGGTTCTGCCTCGGCGATGGGTCGTAGAGCGCACATTTGGGTGGTTAACCCACTATCGTCGTCTGAGCAAGGACTACGAAGTACTTGTCGAAACCAGCGAGGCGATGGTATACGCCGCAGCGACTCGCATGATGCTCAGACGCCTGGACCGCTCCCAGGCTGCCAGCCCGTAGGAATTTTCAGACATGCTCTCAGAAAACTGGGTGTTCGCTGGTGAACGCGACCCGGCAAACCAGTGGCAGGAGGGTCCTGTTGCGAGGTGTTTGCTCCGAAACCAAAGATCGTCGGGCTACCCCAAAAACGGCCTGGCCCGACGATCTCGAGTGTGACTAAGGTAGCGGGGGCTGGATTCGAACCAGCGACCTCCGGGTTATGAGCCCGACGAGCTGCCTCTGCTCTACCCCGCAATGTGTGCGTATTATACTTCAAAGTGTGGGGGTTGTCAAGGAGAAACCGGGGGGGCAATCTACCGGCCCGACTGCCCGAAGAGCAGTTCCCACACCGTGATCCAGAACGGCTGGGTCTGCGGCTGGGGGGTCGGTGTGGGCTGGGCCTCAGGGGACGGCGCCTCGCCCGAGTCCGTCACCACGACGACCGCTACTTCTCCAGGCTTGCTCATCTTCGCCTCTCCCCGCGCCCAGTGCTCCACGTATTCGTCGGATTGGGCGTACTCGGCCTGCGCTACCAGTTCGTCGTGACGGGCTTGCTCGGTCGCCACGGCTTGTTCCAGCCGCCGCTCTTCCACCCGCATCTGGTGCGCCAGCACCAGTTGCTGGGCGAAGCCCCACGCAATACTCCCCACGATGGCAATCGCGGCCACGGCACCGATGCCGGCTGCAAGTTGGCTGCGCTTGAGCGCAGGGAGCGACATGCGAACACCTCCTCGGTACGGTTCAAGGCCAGAATGTAGTGCAACTGCCCTTATGATACACTGGTTCGGGCTGGCCGTCAAGCCAGGTGTACAAAAAAGAGGCGGATGGTCCGCCTCGATGAGATGGTGCCGAAGGTGGGATTTGAACCCACACGGGCGTGTACCCACTGCGCCCTGAACGCAGCGCGTCTGCCAGTTCCGCCACTTCGGCTTACTCGTTACCTGCTGTAATATTGTACACCAAACGCCCGTGTTGTCAAGGGCGACTGGCTTCCGATTCGCTCACGAACACCCGGCGGGGGACGATCCACCAGTCGGCGATGGTGCGGAAGCGATCGGATGGATGCATCAGGGGACCGATCTGCGGGCCGTGGACACGGGCGTCCACGCCGTAGGTGTAGACCGGGACGTACAATAGCAGGGCGGGCACTTGCTCGGCGAACAGGTCCTGGAATTCATAGTACAGGTCGCGGCGCCTTTCGCGGTTGGCGGTCACCCGCGCCTGTTCGATGATCTCGCTGATGCGGCGGTGGACGAGCCCGGCATAGTTCTGCCCATTCTCGGCCTGCGTTTCGTGCCAGAAGGGATACGGGTCGGGGTCACCGGGAACGGCCAGGTGGACGAGGATCGCCTCAAAGTTGCGCTGCTCCAACGCCTGGCGCACCTCCATGGGGGAAGCAGTCTGCACGGTCACCGTGATGCCCAGGTTGGCCCACTGGGCAACCAGCATCTCGGCCACTGCCAGCCGTTCTGGCTCGCTCGAGGTCAACAGCGTGAATGCCAGGCGCTGCCCTTGTTTGTGCCGCACGTTGTCGCCTGCCGCCTGCTGCTTCCAGCCGGCCTGGTCCAGGAGTGTGCCGGCTTTGTCCGGCTCGTACTCGTAGTGGAGGACGTCGTTCTTGTACGCCCAGGTGCCGGGGATCACAGGGCTGTGGGCGATCAGGGCCTGGCCGGCCAGCACATCGTCAATGATCTTTTGCCGGTCGAGCCCGTACAGGAGCGCCTGCCGCACCTCCGGCTCCTGGAAGAAGGACAACTCCTGGCGGCCCAGATTGAGCAGTACGAGGCCATACTCGGCGACCTGGGCCGAGAAGAGGTTCAGGTTGGGGAAGGCACGGGCGCGCGGCAGGTCCGAAATCGTGACCTGGGCGATGCCTTCGACCTCCCCCGCTTCGTAGGCGTTGAGCGCCGTCTGGTCGCTGGAATAGAAGCGGAACTGGACGTTGTCCAGATATGGATGTGCATAGTAATGGCGGGGGAACTGCCCCAGTACCATGCCGGTGATGACGCCATCTTCGACCTCGATTTCCTCCAGTTGGAAGGGGCCGCTGCCAACCGGATTGAGGTTAAAGTCGAGTCCCGGCAGATCGGCGCCGCGTGTCCCACTGAGCAGGTGGGCCGGAAGAAGGCCGACGGTGGTGTAATCGAGAAATGGGGCGTAGGGTTCGGGAAGCGTGAAGCGCACCGTGCGCCGGTCCACCTTTTCAACCTTGACGCTCTGCCAGACGCTGGAGCCCAGGTCGGGTGGGCCGGAGAAATCGGGATCCTGGAGCAGGCCGATGGTGAACACTACGTCGTCGGCGGTAAGCGGGGTCCCATCGTGCCAGTACACATTGGGGCGGAGGTAGAACGTGTACGCCAGGCCGTCGAGGGTCACTTCCCATCCTCGCGCCAGGTCGGCCTCCACCTCTCCACGCTCGTTCAGGCGTGTCAAGCCGCTAAAGATCAGCGCGCAGATGTCTTGGTCAACCTCATTGTATCCGCTGAGCAATGGGTTCAAGTAGCGAGGGAAGCCGGCAATACCCTCGACGTAGGTCCCGCCTCGGCCAGGGCGCAGCACCGTGGTATAGTTGATGGCCAGGTAGGTCAACAGGATGCCCACCAGCACGCCGCCGAGGACGATCAGAAGAATCTGCCAACGGATGTAACGGGTCACGCCCGATCTCGCCCCTTGCTTCGTATGTCCCTTAACAAGTCAAGGGTGCTTCAGGGTCGCTGTGACCCCCGAAGCACCCTGTGTGCCGACGTGTCACAGGCTTAGCCAGTGATAATCACGTTGAGGAGCGTGATGATGAAGAACGCGACGGAAAGGCCGATGGTGACGTTAAAGATAGTGCGTTCTACGCCACGTCGCGTTCTGTGGATGGCAGTTTCTGTGCCGCCAAATATGCCTCCCAGGCCGCCACTCCTGACCTGCAGGAGGATGATACCGGTCAGCGCGATGCTGATGATGATTTGGGCAATGCTGAGATAGACTTCCATTCTGAATCCTCCAATCTGGGGTAGATTATAGCATGCTACGGGCCTCTCGGCAAGGTTGTGGTGGGGGGAGGAGGAGGGGGAAGAATGGAGAATGGAGAATGGAGATTGGGAAGGGTGCTATTCTGGAGTGGGGGTGGGGGTGGTGAAGAGGCTGGGTGGGCTGCTGGGTGGAACCAGTACGCGCAGCGCGTGCGGCACGACCTTCAGCGTGACCGGGGTTGTGCCGATGAGGTCGCCGTCTACGTGCACGGGAGTGGCCCACTCGGTCCACACCTGGACGTGGCGGGCCTGACGGTGGACGACCCGCGGGTCTTGCAGGTAGCGTTGGCTGATGATCTTGAGCACGTGGCGCACCGCGTAGGGGAATCCCAACCCCTTGAAGACGAAGACGTCGAGGAGGCCGTCGTCCAGGCGGGCCTCGGGAGCCACTTTGAGCGTCCCAATGTACTGCTGGATATTGCTCACCAGGACCAGCAACATGCGGCCACGCACGATGTGGCCATCGAGGGAGACGCGCGTCCGCACCCCCTTAAAGTCGCGTGCGACCAGGATGGCCGCGATCACGTAGGGCAACAGGCCCAGCCGCTTGGTGTAGCGCTGGCGCGGTTCCATCTCGGCGGTCACTTGCGCATCCAGCCCGATGCCGGACCAGCACAGGAAATGGCGGTCGTTCACCTGGCCCACGTCCACCCAGCGGATGGTTCCTTCTACCAGCCCGACCGCCGCGTCATAGAGGCGCAGCGGATTGGCCAGGGTGTACGTGGGAATGCCCAGTTGCCTGGCCCACATGTTGCCTGTACCGACCGGCAGCACGCCCAACACGGTCTCCGTGCCGACCAGCCCGTTGACCATTTCATTGATCGTGCCGTCTCCTCCAGCGGCGATCACGACGTCGCAATGGTCCTGGGCGGCGGCGCGGGAGAGGGCGATCGCGTCGCCAGGTTTCTCGGTCATAAGCAATTCGACCGACCAGCCCCGGCGTTTCAAATAGGAGCATGCGTGGTCGATCGTGCGCCGGACGTCCCATGGGCCGGCGGTTGGGTTATAGATCAGGCGGGCTTTCATGGCCCTGAGATTATAGCACGCCTCTCGCCTTTGACAATCCCTTGCCGATGGTGGCGATTTGGAGTACAATACGGCAGGATATAGCGGATGAGGGTCGGGCCATGGAAACTGCTCTACTCAACAATCGGTACCGTCTGCTGGAGGTGGTGGGTTCTGGCGGGATGGCAGTGGTCTATCGCGGAGTGGATACACTGCTTCAGCGCCCGGTGGCGATCAAGGTGCTGCGCGAGGCGTTTGCCGGTGACCCGGCCTTTCTGGCGCGTTTCCAGCGGGAGGGACGGGCCGCCGCCAACCTCGATCATCCGAACATCGTCACGGTGTACGACGTAGGCCAGGACGGCGACCGGCATTACATCGTGATGGAGTACGTGGACGGCCAGGACCTGAAAACGTTGATCCGCCAGAAAGTGCGCTTGAGCATAGGCGAGACGCTGGACATCGCGACCCAGGTCTGTGCTGGCGTGGGGCACGCGCACAAGGCGGGCATCGTTCACTGTGACCTCAAGCCTCAGAACGTACTGGTGACTCGGGATGGCCGGGTGATGGTGACCGACTTTGGCATTGCGCGGGCGCTTTCTGCATCGGGCGTCACCGAGTCAGACACGGTGTGGGGCAGCCCCCTCTACTTTTCCCCCGAGCAGGCCGCGGGCGAGTCTCCCTCGCCGGCCTCTGACGTGTACAGCATCGGCGTCATGATGTACGAGATGCTGACCGGAGCGCCGCCGTTCCAGGCAGAGAAACCGACGGCACTGGCGCTGATGCACATGCGAGAAGACCCGCCTCCCATGGCCGTCCGCAATCCGCAGGTGCCGTCTCAACTGGAACGGATCGTGCGCAAGGTGATGGGCAAGGAGCCTGTCGCGCGCTATCGGACGGCCGAGCAGTTGGCCCGCGTCCTCGGGGAATATCGCCGCCAGAGTGAGCAGATGACCGGGTGGCAGCCGGCCGTTCCTGGCCGGGCGCCAGCCCAGGCCTCCCTGGAGCACACGGGCGAGACCGAACCGGTCGTTGCGTCACGGGCGGCGCCGGATGGGCTGACCTGGGCGCTGGGGGCGATTGCGCTGGTCGCGGTGGTGGGCTTGATTCCCCTGTGGTTGTTGGTCTATCGCTCCTTCTCCTCCACGCCATCCCTGCCACCGACGGTCACACCTCCACCGCTGGTTACGCGGACGTCGGAGGCGCCGCTGGTGGCTGTTCCAGACGTCGTAGGAAAGCCGCTCGAGGAAGCGCGGAGGATGATCGAACGAAAGGGGTTGCGCTTGACGGTGCTGGAGGAGCGGGATGAACCAGGTGCCGAGAAAGGGGTCGTGCTGGAGCAGCGCCCGGCTGCCGATGAACGCGCTCTGCTGGATTCCGAAGTCTCCGTCGTAGTCAACAAGCCGGCGCGAGAATTGACGATGCCGGCGGTGGTGGGCTATCCGGTGGAGATGGTGCGGAGTGGCCTGGAGTCGGATGGCCTGCAGGTTGTGGTCGAGGAAGTGTGGAGCATACAGCCACAAGGAATGGTGCTGACGCAGGCCCCGGAGCGGGGGGCCGGCATCCGTGCGGGTGACCCGGTGACGTTGACCGTCAGTGGCGGCGTGGATGTCCCGATCCCCCTTGAGGTCAACATGGCTGACCTGGTGATGCTGGAGGATGCGGAGTTGCGGCAGGAGATCTTCCGGCCGGGTGGGATGATCGCGGTCGTACTGCGGTGGCGGGTGCTGCGCACCATGGATATGCCTTACGTGGTGTTCGTGCACCTCATCGGCTCGGATGGTCGCCTGGCCGCACAGCAGGACGTAGAGCCGATCAGCCCGACTACGACGTGGGCACCCGACGTAGAGGTGGTGGACCCTCACCAGGTCCCGATCCCGGCCGGGCTGCCGGCGGGCCGTTACCAGTTGCGCACCGGGATGTATCCGCAGGGACAGCCTGGCTACCGGCTTCCGGTCGTGGATGCCGGCCGCACGACGGTGGAGTCGAACAGCGTACTGATCCTGGAGATCGAGATACAGCCCTGAGTCAGCCTTGTGCTAACGCGTTTCTAACGCAACTCTGGTGCTAATCTAATGGAAAACCTGGGATAATGTGGTATAATGGAAAAAGTAATCGTAGGCATTCGATGGCCGTAGGTTGGTCCTGCGGCCTGAGTTTGGAGGGAAAGACGTGGGTTCCAGGTCGAGAGGAAGTCCGTTCATATATCTGATCATCCTCATCGCTGTGGTGTTTCTGGTATACAGTTTCTACTCACAGCGGGCGCAGGACGGCACGCAGGAACCGTTGACAGAGGTCGCGGCGCAAGTGCGGGCAGGGGAAGTCATCAGCATCCGGGTCGAAGGGGACACGTTGCTGGTCAAACTGAGCGATGGTAGCGAGATCATATCGCACAAGGGGGTTGAGTCTACAGTCACGGAGCAGTTGTTGGACCTGGGGGTCACTACCGGGCAACTGGAGAAGGTCGAGATCGAAATGGTGCAACCCCCAGATTGGATGACGCTGTTGAGCGCGGGGGGTTCGATTCTGCTCGTCGTCGCCATGCTGGTCGGTGGTTACCTGATGCTGCGCCAGTTCCAAGGAGCGAACAGCCAGGCGCTGGCGTTTGGCAAGAGCCGTGCGCGCATGTATACCGGCGACCAGCCGTCGGTCACCTTCGACGACGTGGCCGGTATAGAAGAGGCCAAGGAGGAACTGCGGGAGGTGGTCGAGTTCCTCAAGGAGCCGGAAAAGTTCGTCCAACTGGGGGCGCGGATTCCCAAGGGGGTGCTGCTGGTGGGGGCACCGGGCACCGGGAAGACGCTCATGGCCAAGGCGGTCAGTGGGGAGGCAGGTGTACCCTTCTTCTCCATCTCTGGCTCAGAGTTCGTGGAGATGTTCGTCGGCGTGGGGGCCTCGCGGGTGCGCGACCTGTTCGAGCAGGCGAAGCGACACAGCCCTTGCATCGTCTTTCTGGACGAGATAGACGCCGTGGGCCGGCACCGGGGTGCCGGACTGGGCGGGTCGCACGACGAACGGGAGCAGACGCTGAACCAGATTCTGGTCGAGATGGATGGTTTTGACACCGACACGAACGTGATCGTGATGGCGGCGACCAACCGTCCTGACATCCTGGACCCGGCGCTGCTGCGGCCGGGCCGTTTTGACCGGCGCGTCGTGCTGGACCGGCCGGACATGAAAGGTCGCGAGGCCATTCTGAAGGTGCACGCGCGCGGTAAGCCGTTGGGCGAGAGTGCAGACCTGAAGACGTTGGCCAAGTCCACGCCGGGTTTTGTGGGGGCTGACATCGAGAACCTGGTCAACGAGGCCGCCATCCTGGCCGCCCGCCGCAACAAGAAGGTCATTGATATGGCGGAGTTGGAGGAGTCGGTGGAGCGCGTGCTGGCCGGGCCGGAGCGCAAGAGCCGCTTGATGTCGGCGGAGGAGAAGCGCATCACGGCCTACCACGAGGCCGGGCACGCCGTGGTAGGGCACGTATTGCCCAAGTGTGACCCGGTGCACAAGGTCTCCATCGTGGCGCGCGGGATGGCTGCTGGCTACACGATTGCCTTGCCGGAGGAGGATCGGCGGTTGTTGGGCAAGGCCAAGTTCAAGGACGACCTGGCGTTCGCGCTGGGCGGGCGGGCGGCCGAGGAGCTGGTCTTTGGGGACGTGACCACGGGAGCGGCGAACGACCTGGAGCGGGTGACGGAACTGGCGCGCGCGATGGTGACGCGCTATGGGATGAGCGACCGGTTGGGGCCGATGACGTTTGGGCAGAAAGAGGAATTGGTCTTCCTGGGCAAGGAGATCGGTGAGCAGCGCGACTATGGCGAGGCGGTGGCCCAGGAGATAGACCAGGAAGTGCGCGCGATCGTCCACGAGGCCTACGAGCGGGCCAAGGATGCATTGACGCGCTACCGGGAGCCGGTGGAGCGCATCGCACAGCGACTGGTCGAGGTGGAGACGTTGGACGCCGACGAGTTTGGCGCTTTGTTCGAGGGCGTCTCCTTGGCAGGGCCGGAGGCTCCGGACAGTGCACCTTCTGTGCCTGGTGTCAAGCGGCCGGCCGTGCGGCCCGCTCCCGAGCGGCGCATTCCTAAGCGGGAGATGCCGCCGGCACCGGCGCCGGTGTAGATTGAGGAGAGCGTCCCTCACCCCGGCCCTTTCCCCGGAGGGGAGAGGGAGAGTGGCGTAAGTAAAGGGCAGAGCCGATAGGCTCTGCCCTTTTGTACTTCGGGATAGCCGTTGTGGCGGCTACTGTGCCTGCTTCTTCAATTCCTCCTCGAGCAGCACGCGCCGCAGAACCTTGCCGACCATGGTGATGGGCAGTTCCTTGCGGAACTCGACGTACCTGGGGACCTTGTAGGGGGCCAGGTTCTCGTTGCAGAACTGGATGATCTCTTCCTCGGTGGCGGTTTCTCCATCCTTGAGCACGATGAAGACTTTCACCCGCTCACCTTTCCCCTCCACCGGTATGCCGACCGCGGCCGCCTGCTTGACCTTGGGGTGCTGATACAGCGCCTCCTCTACCTCGCGCGGGTAGATGTTGAACCCGCCGGCGCCCAGGATCATGTCCTTCTTGCGGTCCACGATCTGGAAGTAGCCGTCGGCATCCATGCGGGCGAGGTCCCCCGTGTGGAGCCAGCCGTTGCGCAGCACGTTGGCCGTTTCCGTGGGCATTTGCCAGTAGCCCTTCATCACCTGCGGCCCGCGCACGGCCAGTTCACCCACCTCACCCGGCGGCAGTTCCTTTCCCCCGGTCTCGGCGTCCACGACTTTCGACTCGGTGCTGGGGAACGGCAGGCCGATGGTGCCGATGCGGTTTTCGCCGTAGATGGGGTTGGCGTGGGTGACTGGGGTGGCTTCGCTCAGGCCATAGCCCTCCACCAGCCGCCCGCCGGTGAGTTCCTGGAATTTCTGTTGTACTTCGACGGGCAGAGGGGCGGCCCCGCTGATGCAGGCCTTGATGGAACTGACGTCGAACTTGTGGATCTCGGGATAGTTGTTGATGGCCACGTACATGGCCGGCACAGCCGGGTAGACGGTGGGCCGGTGCTTGGCGATGGATTTGAGGATGTGGATCAGCACGCGCGGGTTGGCGACCAGGATCATGCTGGCTCCCAGCAGCGTACCCAGGTTGAGGCAGGTGGACATGCCGTAACTATGGAACAGCGGCAGCGAGGTCAGGATTACCTCCTTGCCCTCGACCAGGCGGGGGAACCAGGCGCGAATCTGCACCGCGTTGGCGTGGATGTTGCGGTGGGTCAACTGGGCCCCCTTGGAGAGGCCGGTGGTGCCGCCGGTGTACATTAACACGGCCGGGTCTTCCATGTCAACCTCCACCGGGGTAGGCTTGGCAGGCGCACCGGCGAGGACGTCCTGGAACCAGTAGGTGTTGGCCTCGCCAGAGATGTCCTGATAGTGCCCTTCTTTCTTCTCCACCGCAGCGGTGAACAGAAACTTGAGCAGGCCCGGGAAGTATTCCTTGACGTTGGCGACGATGACGTGCTTGAGCGAGGTCTCGGAGCGGATCTTTTTCACGATGGGGTAGGTCAGGCTGAGGGTGACGATGACTTCGGCCCCAGAGTCACCCAACTGGTGGGACAGTTCGCGGGCCACGTACTGGGGGTTGCAGGGCACCACGATGCCGCCGACCATCAGCGTGGCGTAGTAGGCGATGACGAACTGGGGACAGTTGGGCAGGTGGACGGCCACCCGGTCCCCTTTCTTGACCCCCAACTTTTGCAGCGCGGCGGCAAAGCGGTAGGTCAATTCCAGCAGCCGCTGGTAGTCCATCTTCGCGTCCAGGAGCATTTCGCCCAGGGGTTCGACTACGTTGCCGAAGATGAGGGCTGTGTTGTGGGGGTATTTCTTGGCAGTGTTGACGAGGTTTTGAGTGACCGGATAGTCCGGTATCTCCACCTCAGCCGGGACCCCATCCTCATAGTGAGCCAACCACGGCTTGTCCATCAGTTGTACCTCCTTTTGTTTATGAGCACGTTGGGGCACCTCCCTGACCAGAGGGTAACGGGAGCGTGCCACGGAGACCAAGAGTTTACCTCTGGCAATAGTATAGTAGAATTCAGAGCATTGTCAAGAGTTTGAATCCTTTGGCAGTCATGTTCGTTATCTCTTACGTAAGGGGGGGCCAGGTGCTGGATGCGAGTGACGCGGAGCTGGTGGGGTGTGCCCAGGCAGGCGACGTGAACGCAGTGGGCGAATTGTATGACCGGCACCACATCCATATTTTTCGGTACGTATGGTCACGGGTGCAAGACCATCGGCTGGCCGAGGATCTGACAGGTGAGATATTCGCTCACATGGTGGCCAGCTTGCCCGGCTATCGCCCTCTGGGAGTGCCCTTCCGGGCCTGGTTGTATCGTATTGCGCACAACCTCGTCGTGGATCACTACCGAAAGCAAAGTAGTCACGTCCTGGTCCCCCTACATTGCGCAGAGGGCCTGAGTGCGGACGGGGGCAACCCTGCCGCGATCGTGGAGCACCGGCTGACCATGGAACGGGTCCGGCAGGCCCTGGCCGGGTTGGACCCGGCGCAACGAGAGGTCGTGGCGTTGAGGTTCTTGGTTGGGTTGCCGCTGCAGGAAGTGGCACTGACTCTGGGTAAGACGATCACTGCCGTCAAATCGTTGCAGCATCGGGGTCTGGTGGTTCTGCGTGGGGCACTGAAACAAGAATAGAAATGGGTGCACCGATGGAAGGGGCAAGAGACCTACTGCAGGCGAGGCTCGAGCAAATGGAGAATGGCGCACCGCTTGAGGTGTGCCTATCCGGTTTACCCGAGGATGAAGCAGGCTTGCTGAGACTGGCGACCGGGCTTCGAGAGGTTCGGTGTCCCGAACGGGACAGGACCATCGTCGCTGCTCAGCGTGCCAGGTTGTTACGACTGGCGGCAAGGGAGAAAGCCATGAAAGGGCGATCATCTCTGAAGGTGGAGAACACCTCGGCACGTGCGCGATCGAGGTGGTGGATACCGCTGACGGCGTTTTCTGGCGCGATAGCGTGTTTGCTCGTCTGCGCACTGGCCGTCGCGGTGGGGGCTGGCGTGACCTGGTGGCGGTTACGGGATGCCAATCAGGCAGGGCTACTCCAGAGGGGCAGCCTGGACCCGCAGAGCGCTGCGTTGGCGGACGCGCGAGGGATTGTACAAGTGCAGGCCGGTGATGGTGCCTGGATGGTTGCAGGCGCGGATCACGTCGTCACGGTCGGGCAGCGCATTCGCACGGGCGCATTGTCCGGTGTTAGAGTGGTCTTTTCCGATGGTAGCCAGGTGCGTGTAGGGCCAAACACAGAAATCTCAGTGGACGAACTCAATGCAGGCCTGCCCGGTAAGCCACGGATTGTGGCACTGACCCAGTGGACTGGGGAGGCTGACCATACGGTGGTTTCTGCAGACGGCCCTAAATCTCGCTATGAAGTCCGCACTCCCTCTGCCATCGGAGAGGCCAAGGGCACGTTGTTTCACGTCTCTGTTGCCTCAAACCTGTTCACGCGCTTCAGTGTGGATGAAGGCATTGTGGCTGTCACAAATCAGAACGTCACGGTCGTCGTCATCGCCGGGCAGTCAACGACGATCCCGGCTGGCCAAGCGCCTGACGAGCCGACCTTTCGCATTACGGGCGAGGGTAAGGTCACCCAGGTTGGAACAACCTGGACGATTGCGGGGCAGACCTTCCTGACCCACGATAGCACAGTCATCGTTGGCAATCCCCAGGTCGGCGATTGGGTTTTCGTCGAGGGGCATCTTCTGACGGATGGCACTCGCCTTGCCGATCGGATTGTGCTCCTGCGCCGTGCGCTGGAGAACCGGTTTACCATTACAGGAAGAGTGGGCGCTATCGGGGATACGGCCTGGACCGTTGCCGGGCAGACCATCGTCGTGAACGAAGAGACCAGCGTTGACGACGGCATCGCATCCGGTGATCTGGTACGCGTGGAGGGTGTCATCCTGCAGGCTGGAATGCTGGTGGCTGAAACTATTCACCGGATCGAGGAGGAGCCTGGCTTGCCTTTCAACTTCGTCGGTGTTGTGCAGAGCATTGCTGATCAGGTTTGGACAATATCGGGGGTCGTGGTCCAGGTTGATGCCGGGACGGAAATTGACGAGGGCCTGGCCAGCGGTGCAATTGTTCAGGTTGACGGGTGGATCACGGAGGACGGGAGTTGGTTGGCACACTCCATCAGGCGAGTCGAGGATGAAGAACGCGAGTTTGAGTTCACCGGTTCTGTGGAGAGTATCGCCCCTTGGGTCGTGTCTGGCATTCC
>DATKWP010000385.1:0-4637 GCA_035529535.1 Anaerolineae bacterium
TCTTCCGTGGCCAGCGACAGCCAGCCGATGCGTTTAAAGTCAATCGGGACCCCGAGTTCATCCTCAAACTGCATGTACCTGGCGTACGAGTACTGCGCCATGCGAGCGCTCAACTCGTCGGTGCAGAACTGCAAACTCAGCATAGAGGCGGATTTGCCAGACGAACCGCTGCCCACCTGCTCCATCTCCAGCACGACGACGTCCCTTACCCCCGCCCGGGCCAGGTGGTACGCCGTGCTGCACCCAATCGCCCCCGCCCCGATGATGACCACGTCCGCTGTGGCTTGCATGACTGCAATCCGATCAGAACACGGATGCGCAGGATTTACGGATTAGGGCGCCCATCCTGCCAATCCGATCAGAACACGGATGCGCAGGATTTACGGATTGATCCGCCAATCCTGCCAATCCGTGTTCCCCTCCTTCACCACCCGCGCGCCACCTCGAATGCCTCGGCAAAGCATTGCGCCGGCGCGCGCAACACCCCTGCCCCCACCATGCCGATGCCCGGCTCCTTGTGCGCGATGCCGGTGTTCAGGCGCGGCAGGATCCCCGTCTCCGCCACCTTGCGCACGTCAATGCCCACCGGCGTCCCTCGGAAGTTGAGGGCCGGGATGGTAAAGTGCTCGTGCTCGGTATAGCATATCTCGTACATCTCCAGCGTAGCGCGCACCGCATCCTCCGGTGTACCACCCACGAAGCGAGCGATGGCCGGCGCAGCCGCCATGGCAAAGCCGCCAAAGCCTGCCGTCTCGGTCACCGTCGAATCCCCGATGTCCGGATTGGCGTCCGTCGCCGTAAAGCCCGGCAGGTAGAGCCCTTGCACGATCCCGGCCGGGGCGACGAACCAGCGCTCCGGCAAGCTTGCCATGCGGATGCCAAAGTCCGTCCCGTTGCGGGCCATCACCGTCAACACCGTCGCCCCTGCGATCCCCTCGGCCGGCTCCAGCGTCCCCTTCCCGGCCGCCATCGAAAGGTTCAGGAAAAAGTGATCGTTGCGCTCGATGAACTCAAACACGCGCGCGGCCCGCTCCCGGTCTGGACACGTGCGCACGATGGCGGGTGTGACCGCCCGCAGGAAGAGGGAAGTCCCGGCCCGGTTGCGGTTGTGGCACTCGTCCCCCATGTGCAGCGCCTGGCTGATCAGCGCCCGCAGGTCAATCCCCCCCTCGATGGACTCCAGGCCTGCCTGGAGCGTGGGGTAGAGCACCTCTTGCATCCACCGCAGCCGCTCGTAGACGTCCGGCCCGTAGGCCCCGTAGCGCAGCACCCGCCCCAGCCCCTCGTTCTGCGTGGCGTAGGACAGGTTGCCAAAGGTCTCGTTCTTGACGACGAAAACCGGCATCGAGGGAGAGATGATGCCCGCCATCGGCCCCACGGCGTGGTAGTGGTGGCAGGGGGCAAACTCGATCTCCCCGCCGGCGGCCAGTTCCGCCGCCTCCCGCTCGTCTTTCGCCAGCCCCTCGTGGACCAGCGCCCCCATCACCGCGCCCCGCTGCGGGCCGCACATGCGCTCCCAGGTGATGGGCGGGCCGGAATGCAGGACCAGCCGGTCGTGGAAGCCAGGGATGACCTGGCGGGCGATGCCCATACCGATCAACACGGGACGGCCCTGGATGATGCGGCGCGTGGCCTCGGCGTTGGCCGCCTCAATGTCAACCCCCTGGCGGGTGACCCGCAACGAGGGTACCAAAGGCGGCCGCCAATCCACCTGCGTCACCGGCACTCCTTGCGCCTGCACGCTCTCGGCAAACGAGCGCAACCCCACGTTGACCACATTCAGGGGCTCCTCGAATAACGACTGGATCTTGTTCTCGTTCACGTCGCTTTCTCCAAGGCTCACGCGTTTCGTGTTCCGTGTTTCGTCCTCAGGCACCACGCACCACGCCCCACGTTTCACGTTTCACGTTTCACGTTTCACGCTTGACAAGATATGAATACCAGTATATACTATAGATATGCACGCCACCAATGCGAGGTGATATACGATGAGTACTACTCGACCGATGCATCGCATTATCGTGACCATGCCTCCCGACCTGCTGCAACAGGTCGAGGAGATGGCTGCCCGCTTCAGCCTCAACCGCAGCCAGTTCATCCGCCAGGCGTTGGAAACGTTCCTGGAAGAGCAGCGTCGCTGTGAACTGCGCGAGCTGCTCAAGGAAGGCTACCTGGCCAACGCCGAGCGCGACCGTCGGGCCGCCGAGCAATTTGCCCACGCCGACTACGAGACGGTCGCCCACCCTGTCTCCCGGGAGGAATGACCATGGCCCCCATCACCTGTCGTCGTGGAGAAGTCTACTGGGCCGATCTCAACCCGGCCGCCGGCCAGGACAAAGGCGGACGGCAGCCCGTGTTGATCGTCCAGAACGACACCGGGAACCGGTACAGCGATACCACGATCGTGGCTCCGGTCGTGCTCACTCCGTCGGCCAAGACCTACCCCACCGAGGTGCCGATTCCGGCCGGGACGGCCGGCCTGGACAGCGACTCATCCGTGTTGTTAAGCCAGATCAAGGCGCTAGACAAACGCCGCCTCGGGCAACTCGCTGGCCAACTGGACGAGAAAACGATGCGCCAGGTGGACCAGGCCATCATGATCAGCCTGGGCCTGGTCCCTCTCTAGGCCACGATCGTCCCTGCCAGCCGGGCGGCGGCGGCGTTGCACGGCGCCACGACCGCCCCGCTCTCTTCCAGCGCCCGCACCTGCCGGCTCAGTCCTTGTGGATCGTCCTCTGTCCCCGTCACCGAGGCCACCACGATCAATGCCCGTCCCTGGCCGGCAGCCCGCTCCCGCGCCTGGCGGATGGCCGGCCCCAGTTCGCTCGCCGGATCGGGATGCGCGCCATATCCCAGCACGACGTCCAACGCGACTACCGCCACTTCTGGGTCGCTGGCCTCCTGCATCAGGCGGCGGATACGCAGGTCGTGGTCAAGCATCGGGTGGGGGCGGCCCACTGTGAACTCGTCTTCCCCCAGGTCCACCGCGCAATGGCCCTGGCTGCGCGTCGCGTCGCTCAACTTCAACCGGGGCTCCACGGCCACGTTGGAGTATACGTCCCCCAGCAGCTCTTCCCACACGACGAGCGCTTCGGCGGCCAGCGTCCCGCCGCTGAAGAGCCCGCGCAGGTAACGTTGGCCTGGCTGCAACCGCTTCTTCAACTCCACCGCCTGGGCCTTCAGGCCTGCGCTCTCTCGTTCGAGCACCTCGTTGGCCGCCGGCCCCCTGTACCCTGCCGCCTCTGCCGCTGCCCGGTAGGCCGCCTCTTGCAGTGTGCGTGCCGGGAGGCCGCCAACAGCCGCGACGGGGGCCGGGTCCCCGCCCAGGAAACAGACCACCGTCGGCTTGTCACTTTTCTGCACCTGCTCGAGCACCCGCCCGGCGACCGCCGGAGCGGGGGACTTGGAGACCAGCACCAGCACCTCGGTCTGGGGATCGGCCTGGAGCGCTTCCAGCCCGGCCAGCATCATAGTGCCGCCGACCTGTTCGTGCATGTCGCGCCCGCCGGTGCCGATGGCCTGGCGGATGCCCACGCCCCGTTTCGCCAGCAGCGTGCTCACCTCTTGCAACCCCGTACCCGCTGCCGCCACGATGCTGACCGGCCCGCGCGGGACGGCGTTGGCAAACCCCAGCGCGACCCCGTTGATGATGGCCGTGCCGCAGCCCGCCCCCATCATCAGCAGGCCGTGCGCGAGCGCGTACTGCTTCAGCGCGACTTCCTCCTCGATGGGCACGTTGTCGCTGAAGAGGAGGACGTGCAGCCCGTTCCGCAGCGCCTCCCAGGCTTGAGCGGCCGCGTACTGTCCAGCTACGGAGACCACCGCCAGGTTCGCCTGCGGGCAGGTCCGCACCGCCGCCCGCACCGTGCGGGGCTGCAAGGCCGGACCGCCCGCTTCCGTGGCGGCTGGCTGCCGCGCCAGGTGCTTCTCTGCCGCCTCCAACGCGCGCCCGGCGGCCTCTTCGCTTGCGGCTCGCACGACGATGACCAGGTCGTTGGCGGTCGCCGGCTCAATCTCCGGTAAGTACAGCCCCGCCTCCCGCAGGATAGACTTGTTGGCCTCGGTCGCCATCACCACGGCCGCGTCCGCCACGCCGGGCAGTTGGGTCAGTGCCCGGGCCGCCTCCATCAGCGCAACGGAATCGTAATACTGGCTGGGCTTGATCCGCACCTTTGTGACCAAACCATCCTCCTTACCCAGGCACAAACACTGCTGTGCTCACAATGTCAAATCGGCCAGACGTCTGTTTTAGTATATCACACAATCACCTGGCGCGTCAAATCGCGCTTGACCCGCCTCACCTTCCACATTATAATGGGCCTCCGTCAGCAAGCGCTACCTGCAGACGCATCCAGAATCACGCAACACGCAACACGCTCTACCTTCCCGAAAGTTCGGAACCTTTCGGGAAGGTGGAATTACGAATTACGCATCCCGGAGGCTCCCTTGACCCCACACGACCTGAACCAAGACCTGCTCCGTCGCCGCGAGATGGCCCGGCAGGGCGGCGGCCCCGAGGCGGTCCACAAGCAGCACGAGAAGGGGAAACTGACTGCCCGTGAGCGGATTGACCGGCTGCTCGACCCCGGCAGTTTCGAGGAGGTGGACCCGTACGTCACCCATCGCCATACCGCCTT
>DATKWP010000386.1:0-2881 GCA_035529535.1 Anaerolineae bacterium
TTCTTGAATCCCCCACGGTTGATCAGGAGGCTGACAAGACGGAAACTCCTCCGAACACCACGTTAGTTCGGTGCCCCAATATTCCCCGTTGAATCCATGGGCAGAGGCCGTTTGCTTGATCTCTTGAATGATCGAGGGGTACTCGTAGTAATAGCTACCATAAAACTCGATGTTTGGAGCCGCGTCATATATACCATGCCATTGAATCACGTCGAACATTGGCATGACGTCGGATCTGAGGACGGTGAAAAGGTATTCACGGGCGAAGAAGAGAACGTTCGGGGCTAGCGCCACCTTTGCCTGGGGGTCCTCCTGGCGAATGACGGGGATGGTCTGCCTGGCAAGGTTAATGTAGTCATTGGGCTCAACACACTTGATTGGGGGAGGGCCGCAATTATCCGGCTCACTCCAAATCGTGTAGTATTGGACGCGACCTTCAAAATGATCTACGACAAAGCCCACGTAGTCCAGGAAGTCTTCTACTTGCTCCTCAGTCTTGAATCGTGGGGTAGACAGCTCCTCCCCGCTGGCATGGCCGGCCTTGTCCCAGAAGTGGAGTATGAGGTTCATGGCGATGCCGTTTGCGTTCAAGATATCGACGAAACGGTCGGCAGCTGGGGGAATGGCAAACTCAGATCCAGTGCTCCAGTCAATGGGGGGTTCAATCTCGTACAATGACATATCAACGCGTTTTACACCCAGTGCGGTGGCTTCTTCCAAGGGACCCTCCGGGTCGTGGATTTGCCACAAACCACCGTAGGAGATACCCGTTCGGTTGTCGGCAAGTTCGCTCGATGGCCTGGTCAACAGCCGGGATTTCGGTAGGGAGTTTCCTTCTTGCAGCGTAATGACTCTGGTTACGCTCCCGGGTGGCCTGGAGAACTCGCTGGTGTTGCCATCGGCATCGGTGGCGGTTGAGGTAATGCTAGTCTTGACAAAGGGCGCTCCTTTGTTGAATGCAAAGACACCGCTGCTACCGGCTACTGCCTGGCCTTCGTAGGCTGCTCCTTCATCCCCGTTATCGGAGAAGATGTCCACTGTGCAGTCGGCACAGCTATTGCCGGTGATGAAGCCGCCAGTCAAATCGAAATCCACGATGAGAGGCGCGGCCAGCATCGCGTTGCCACCCAACAGACATATCCCAAGCCCGGCATTGTCATGGATGATGTTGTGGGTAAGGGTGTTGCCTATGGAATCAGAACCCTCAACTTCAATACCACACCTGTCGTTGTAGGCGATGATGTTGTCAGGGCCGATCAGATTGTCCATCCCAGCCTCCGTTATCCACACCCCGGAGCTCCGATTGCCCAGATCTTGTGTGCCGCTCACATCCGTGCCGACTAGATTGCCGGTGACGGTGTTGTGCGAGGCAAAGTCCCATAACCCGATGCCGAAACCGTTGCCGCTGCACAGGTTGCCCTGCCCGATTGGCCCTAGTCCGATACTCCGGTCACCACCAATCGTGTTGTTCCGGCCATGAGCGGCCACAATCCCTGTGCCTGTGAACTGAATGACCTGCAAACCGCGGATGGTGTTCCCGTCTGAGACGATTTCCAGGCCAGGTATCCAGCTGTCCGTGGGAAGCTGACTACCGTCCAGAATCACTCCCGCATCGCTGGCGTCAATGGTCAGGTGGCCCTGGCTGATCTGCGGCAGTCCAGTTGTGACGGCGATTGTCTCTGGCGCATTGGGTGGGAAGACAGACGAGTCGAAGGTGATCGTGTCGCCGTTCTCCGCGTCCGACAGCGCCTGGCGCAGAGTGCCGGGCCCACTGTCGGCGGTGCTGTTGACGACAATGGTCCGTCCTTGCGGCGTCGGGGTCGGAGTGGGCCCCGCCCTCGTCGGGCTGGGCGGGGCAGATGTCGGGATTGGCGTTGCGACAGTACCGGTGGGAGCTGGGCCGGCCCCACAGCCAGTGATGGTGTAGACCAAAGAAGCCGCCAATAGAACCTGCAGAATGGCGTTTCTCATTCCTCACCTCCCTCTGCTATCTAGTACCGCTCTACTGCTACTTAAGGTCCGGTGTAGCGAATATCGAGGTTTTGCCTAAGACGACGCGACCCGTATCGACAGGTTCACGAAGAAGGAAAGCGAAGTTGGTGCACTGTACCACAAAAGAGAACAGTGCGCAACAGAAGTCCCTTGCGCCAACAAGACCGCAGCATTTGACAGTAGGCACGGC
This sequence comes from Anaerolineae bacterium, assembly GCA_035529535.1. Lineage (GTDB taxonomy): Bacteria > Chloroflexota > Anaerolineae > B4-G1 > B4-G1 > DATKWP01. Next base: position 2,183 of record DATKWP010000386.1, read on the forward strand.
CAACTCCCCTAGGGGGAAGCAAACGACGGCGCAGCTGTGCCCGACGAGGGCGTCCGCTTGACGCTACGCCAGGGATGTAATATCATCCCCGCCGTGTGCTGCCGGGGCGCGGATATGACGAGGACTGGAGACCCTTGTGCAGGTCTCTCCTGCGCAGAAGCAACACAGGCCAGGGAGGTCTACCATGGCGGTTGATTCCACGAGGTCGAGCAAGAAACGCGGCTGTTTGAAATGGGGCGGGGTGGCCGTTGGTAGCCTCGCCCTGCTGTTGATCGCCCTCCTCACCCTCACCTGGGTCATGGGCTCGCGCGCCAAAGCGGCACTGCGCGCCAAGTACCCCCCACCCGGTCAGATGGTGGACGTGGGCGGCTACCAGATGCACATCAACTGTTTGGGCAGCGGCAGCCCCACCGTGGTCCTGGACGCCGGGCTGGGGGACTTCTCCCTCACCTGGGACCTGGTGCAACCCGAGGTGGCGCAGTCCACCCGCGTCTGCGCCTACGACCGGGCGGGCCTGGGCTGGAGCGAACGGGGCGCCAAGCCGCGCACCGTGCAGACCATCGTGGAAGAGCTCCATACCCTGCTCACCGAGGGGGGCATCGAGGGGCCTTACGTGCTGGTGGGCCACTCCATGGGCGGCGTCTACGTGCGGGCCTATGCCTTTGACTACCCGGAGGAAGTGGTGGGCATGGTCCTGGT
>DATKWP010000387.1:0-4307 GCA_035529535.1 Anaerolineae bacterium
GGCCAAGCAGTGCTCGATCGCCTGCTATGAGCTGATGATGGTCAAGTACCTGCACGCCAGCCGCTACGACCCGGCGCTGGGCCAAGCGCTGCAGGACATCGTCGCCCGCGTGAACAACCACTCACTGGCCATCTTGGAAGAGATGTTCGACTTGGCGCTGCACGACGACATCCACAACACCGCGCTCGTCAACGCCCAGGCCGCCGCCTGGGCCGGCCGCATCAACCTGTTTGATATGGAAATGGAAGCAGAGTTGCAGAACTGGAGAGAGCGAGTAGCACGACGAATCGGCACGTAGTGAGCCGAGCGTGGACAAGCAGGGAGGAACAACTCATGATACGGTTGGACAAGTTGCCCAAGAACGTTCAAAAGGCCATCCTGGCGGTCATCTTTTTCTTCGGCGGCACGAGCGCCAGTTGCCGGCTGGCCCCGCCGATCGTGTGCGATCCTGCGCCGCCCCCCTCAGTCACGCCGATGCTGTGCGATCCCCCGCCCATGCCGTCCTCCACCCCCACGCCGCAGGCCGCGCCAACCACTACCATCGCCCCGGGACAGCACTTTACCGGTAAAATCGTCCAGACGACGCCCAACCCGGAACTGGCGGGCGCGGCCATCGAGGGAACGGTCGTTGACCAGTACGGCCAACCCCTGGGTGGTCTGCCGGTCACGCTCACGCGCGACGGCTGGCAGGCGCGGGCCATCAGCGACGGGGCGGGCACGTTCTCCTTCGAGGTTCCCGAAGCCGGCACCTACGTGCTGGCGATCGAGGGCGACCAGGCGGACGCACTGGCGCTGGAACTCAAACTGCACGATCAAGTCACCGTCGAGTGGGTAGAGACGTGGGACTCGTCGCAGGTTCCGCTGCCGCTGGCCGAGGTCCGCACGGTCGAGATCGTGCGGCAGGATAGGCTGACGTTTGCCGCCGCTACCCCCTGGGTGGGCGCGCGTTACGGCTGGAGCGTGTCCGGCGGGACGCTGGTCGAGGAAGGGGAGCACGTCGTGTGGCAGCCGCCCGCCAAGCCGGGGCGCTACCTGCTGCAGGTCGTCGCCGATTGGGGGCGCACCGGGCTGGCGGTGGACGCGGTCGTGCTGGTCGTCGAACGCGACGGCCGCGTGACCGTGGGCTGATGGCGCACGACGCGACGGGCTGCGACGTCCTCCTGGTCGAGGACCTGGGCCAGCAGCGGTTGCCCGCTCGTGCGCTGGTCGCCGTTCTGCGCGAGGCGGGACTGTGCGCGCGGCTGGTTCACTTGGGCGCAGACGGTGACCTGGGCAAGATCGTGGCGCTGGCCCAGTCCGAGCAGCCGCGCTTGATCGTTCTTTCGATTCTGTTTGCCTACCTGGTCGAGGAGAACCTGGCGCTGGCGGCCCGCCTGCGTGCGGCGGGCGTGACGGCGCACGTGACGATGGTTGGCCCGCTCCCGACCTTTGCCTGGGCCAGTCTGCTGGCGGCCTGCCCTGAGCCCGTCGAAGGGGCCTGCCCGGCGCTCGACTCGGTGCTGCGTGGCGAGGCAGAAGCCAGTATCGTCCAATTGGCGGCCGGCTTGCGGGATGGGGCGGACTGGCGGAGCGTCCCCGGCCTGGCGTACCGTTCCCCCGAGGTGCGCACCAACCCCCTGCCCCGGCTCGTGCCGGACCTGGACGCGCTTCCTTTCCCTGCGCGGGATGACGGCATTCCGACGTGCCTGGGCCTGGGCTTTGCCACGGTCGAGGGCGGCCGCGGGTGCTATCATACCTGCACGTTTTGCCTGCCGCGCGCGTTCTACAGTGCGGGGCCGGGGGCTCCCTACCGCTTGCGCAGCGTTCCCAACCTGGTGGAGGAGATGGACGCGCTGTACCGGCGCGGGGTGCGGCTGTTCCTGTTCGACGACGAGCAGTTCCTGCCGCCCGGCCGGGCGCGCCAGGGGCGTGTGCAGGCCTTGGGCGACGCACTCGAGCGGCGGGGGCTCGACGTCGCTTTCACGATCAAATGCCGGGCCGACGACGTGCGAGACGCACAAGACGAGCCACTCTTTCGCCAACTCAAAGCCATGGGCCTGGTGCGGGTCTACCTGGGCCTCGAGTCCGGCTGCCAGGCCTCGCTCGACCTGCTGGGCAAAGGGGTCACCGCCTCTGACAACGCTCGTGCGCTGGCAGTGCTGGATGCGCTAGACATCGTGACTGACTTTTACAGCCTGCTCTTCCACCCGTGGAGCACGTTGGAGACGCTGCGAGCCGAGGTGGAGTTTCTGGAGCGGGTGCTGCCCCTCGTGTCCACCGCGTTCACCTTCAACGAGGTCGAGCCGTACCCCGGGACGCCGCTGGCTGAGCGACTGCGGGCCGAGAGATTCGGGTTGCGCGAAGCGAAAGAATCTGCCAGGGATACCCCATGGCTACTTCCCTACACCATCGCCGACCCTGCGGCCGAACTCTTGCGCCGGCTGGCGCGCGTCGTCTTCGGGTCGCGGAATGCGGACGGGGGCCTCCACGAGCGGATCGTACAGGCGTGGTACGACGTTTTGCTCCTGCGCCGGTTTGGCCCGCAGCGGCTCGCCGCGCACGAGGCTCGCACGCTGAGGGACGTCGTAACCCGTCTGAACCGTGAGTCGCTGGCCCTCTGGCGCGAGATGCTATCGTTTGCTGCTGGCAGCGACCTTTACGATGCCGTGCGCGTCAACGAACGTGCCGCCGCCTGGGCGGGCCAGGTCAATGCGTTGGATATGACGGTCGAGGAAGAAGTGGCCCGCTTGAGACCCAGGCTTGCCCTGCCCCTGTTCCCGCTCCATCGCTCACTCTAATCCCAGCATCCTCTTGACCTTGCGGTAGTCGGGCGAGAACATGCCCGGCGCTTTCCCCACCCGCCGTTGCTGGCGGGTGATATAGTCAATCAGGTCCAGCACACGCTGCTGGCCTTCCAGCGTCTTGACCGCCTCCCGGGGCGTCAATCCGCCCAGGGCCGGGATCGAGTCGTCAATCCACTCGCGCAGCATGCGTTCCTCCAGTTCGGCAATCGCTTCCGGTGGCAGGATGAGCGGCGCTGGCGGCTCGGCCTGTGGCTCGGTTTCGCCGAGCACCTGGGCCGGGGTCTTGGTCTCGCTCCCCGCGAAGTGGATGAGGTCTCCCAGCAGGCTCTCCAGCCGCCGCTGGCAGGCGACCAGGCGCTGCCGGGACATGGCTTCCACGGTGAGCGCAGTGGGCGTCAACGTCAGCGTGGCCAGGGCCCGCTGGCCGAGAGGTACGGGGGCGCTGGGGGCACCCATGGGTGCCCCCTCTCCCTCCCAGGGAGAGGGCTGGGGTGAGGGTGTCTCCAGCCACGGAAAGGTGATGGAGCCGTCGGGGCCCGGTTCCAGGTCATCGTCCAGGCCGAAATCGTCGGTTTCTTTCAGCGTCTGGCGGATCTCTTCCAGGCTCGTATGCCGGTATTGGGCGCTGGCAAAGAGGAGCGGGTCGCCCTCGTGCGTCACCAACTGGGGGCCACGCGCCGGGCCGGCGGGAGTGGTCAGCCTTTTGTGCGAGCGATGTCGCCGGTGTCGCTTCTTGCTCATGTTGTTCTCTCTTCCACTATTCAGGTCACTTGTGCTCTTCTATCTCTCGTTTCACAAAGGTGCTTCAAGGAACCGGCATGTTCTAGCCCGGCGATTCTCTTGCTGTGTTTCAGTATAACATATTCTCCCTTGAAACACAAAACCGCCTACTCCGAACTGAGGACCGCGCTGCCGTAAACAGGCAGCGCTGGGCTGCGCGCCTCCCCAGCACCGGCGCTTTCAGGCCGGTGCGGTCACGCCAGGCCGGCGCGCCCCGCGCTTGCCACACCGCCAAACCGCGGTATACTGCGGTCTTCTCAAAACCTGACATCGAGAGGCAAATGACATGAGAGCAAAATGGATCTTGACGAGCATGCTGTGTGTTCTGCTGGCGCTCGCTGTGCCGGGCAGCCTGAGGCCTGGCCTGGCCCAGGAGCCCGATCCGCAGGGAACCCTGACGGCCCAGGACAGCGTGGGTGCTGCTGCGGCGGCGCTGGTTGGCACCGCCTTCATCTACCAGGGGCGCCTGACCGACGGCGGCAGCCCCGCCGATGGCAAGTACGATTTCCTCTTCGGGCTTTACGACAGCGACGGAACGCAGGTGGGCAGCACGGTGACCAAGGGGGACGTGGACGTGACGGATGGCACCTTCACGGTCAGCCTGGATTTCGGCAGCGCCTTCAACGGCGACGCGCGCTACCTGGACATCAGCGTACGGCCCGGCAGTAGCACGGGCGGCTATACTCTGCTCACCCCGCGCCAGTCGCTCACAGCCGCCCCGTATGCGCTCAACCTGAGGCCGGG
>DATKWP010000388.1:0-7935 GCA_035529535.1 Anaerolineae bacterium
TGCCGCCCGCTCAGGTCGAACGCCAGCCGTTCAAAGGGGCTATCCACGTCGCTGGCCTGAAAACCCCAGGCCGAATAGGCCGGCAGGAACGAGGTATTAAAGTAGCTCGCGACAGGATTATGCCAGTCGAGGGCCAGGAAAGCGCCCACCATCAACACGATCCCCACCAACGCCCCCAGCAGGGCCGGCCGCCACACAGCCCACCTCCCCTCTCCCCCCCTCCATGGGGGGGGGCTGGGGGGGGTGAGAGGGGGCCGACCGCTGGCCGGTTGGGGTGAGCGCCTTTCCCCCTCTCCCTCCCAGGGAGAGGGCCGGGGTGAGGGTAGGGCCGGGGGTGAGGGCCTGCCTCCCAACAGGAACACACCCACCGCCGGCGCCACGAGCGCCACCGTCATGTGCACCCCCAGGCTCAGCCCACCGAGCAGCCCGGCGACGAACAGCGCGGCGGGGTGCCCGTACACTTCCCACAGGAGCAGGCATACGAGCACGCCGGCGAGGAACGCCGCGCCCGGCGTGTACACTTCGGCGATCACCGCCTGCGACCAGAAGGTGGGCGAGACGGCCAGCGCCAGCGCTCCGACCAGCGCCGGGCCGCTGTGCCCGCATAGCATGCGTCCCGCCAGGTACACGCCGGCCACCGTCAGCGCCGCCATGCAAGCGGCAAGCAGGTTGACCCGGTAGGCGACGTCACGCACCGGCAACCAGGTGAAGACCTTGCCCAACAGGATGTAGATTGGATAGCCGGTAGGGTGAGTATTGCCCAGGAGATAACTGAGAACTTGAAACTCGCCGCTATCCCCCGGCAGGAGGCCCGGCGCCAGGGTGCGGACGTACACCGCCAGGCTCACAGCGGCGGCGGCCACAGCCCACCCAACGTCGCGCAGACGTAGCGCGGCCTGCTTCAGCCTCGGAGCAGGTTCACCACTCATGTCCCTCGTATTCCGCCAGCGCCCGGCCGATGGCCGTGAACGTCTTTTCGAACTCGCCGGGCGGAAAATCCTCCGTACAGCCAATCACCAGCCGCCCGCCCGGCACCCCTTCCCCAAGCCCCGCACGCAGTGGGGGGTCCGTGACAGCCCGCCCAGGCCCAGGTCCGGCTCCTTCGCGCAACAGGTCCAGCGTGTAAGCGTATATCGCCTCTGCCGGCTCCAAGAACAGCGAGCCGGGAACATTCACCCACACCACCTTGTCCGGCCAGGCGGCCTTGGCCTCGGCCACGCTCAGGTCCCCCATCGGCGGCGGGGTAAATGCTTCGATCACCGGCAGGTCGGTCCGCGCCAGGCAGTCCACCAGCGGGCGGTTTGAGCCATCGTAGTGGGCGATGGGAATCTTGCCCGCCCTGCGCAAGACCGGCACGGCCCGGGCGTAGACCGGAGCGCAGTAGCGCTCGAACAGCCGCGGCGAGATGATCGTCCCGGTCACGTTGTCGCCGAACCAGATGATCTCGGCCGGGCTTTCGGCGGCCAACTGGATGTGCCGTTCATAATGCTGGTTCAGCGCATCTATGAGCGCATCGAAGCGCTCGCCGTGGTCATAGATCCCTTCCACCAACCGCTCCACCCCCATCCACGACACCATCAGGGTCATGACGGGAATGGGCATGATCTCGCCGACGACGATTCCACCCTCGCCCATCTCGGCGTCGGCCTGACACCAGGGTGCGAAATCCGGCTCGAAGCGGGTGTGGCGAAAAAAGTACTCTGCCGCCGCGTAATCCTCGACGCCGGTGATGAAGAATTTCCTGATCCAGCGGCTGCCATAGTTGGGCTCCAGGACCGCCTCTTCAGTGAGTTGGCCAGCCGGCGTCTCGATGCGCGTGTAAAAGTGCGGCTGGCCCCCGCTGGATTTCCGCTCCTCGGTCATCGTCACACCGTCGTAGGTCGGGCGGAAGATGCGCCGCGTGCCCATAAAACCCAGCCCCTTGCGGTGCAGCGCGCGGGTGGCCTCAGTGTCCGGCGCCAGCCAGGCGTAGACGTTCCACGGGATACGGTCCGAAACCCCACCCCGCAACGTAGTGAGCAGCCGCTCCCGCAGCGTCATCGGCATTCCACACTCCGCATTCCGCATTCCGCATTCCGCATTCTATTTGAAGCCGGTAAGCGCGATCCCGCGCACGATCCAGCGTTGGAACAGGAAATAGACGATTAGGATGGGCAGGATCACCAACACCGACGCCGCCATGGTGAGGTCGTAACGCGAGCCGTGCTGCGAGTTGTACCAGGTCAGCATCACGGGCAGCGTGCGCCGTTCCGTCGTGGTGATGACAATGAGTGGCCAGAGATAGTCGTTCCAGGTGCCCATGAACTGAAAGATGCCCAGCGTCGCCAACGCTGGCCCCATCTGGGGCAAGACGACGCGACCATAGATGCCGATCTCGGACGCCCCGTCAATGCGGGCCGCGTCAATCAACTCGCCGGGGATGCTTTCGATGAACTGCCGCATCAGGAAGATGCCAAAAGCACTCACACCCGCCGGGACGATCAATCCTGTCAGATTGTCCACCAGGTGCAGCCGGTTTATGATCAGGTAGAGTGGGATCATGACGACCTGGAAGGGGATCATCATCGTGGCCAGCGTCAGCGTGAAGAGCAAATTCTTGCCGAAGAACTGGTACTTGGCGAAGACAAAGCCGGCCAGGGAACTGGTGAACAGGATCAGCCCCGTCACGCTCGCGGTGACGATGATGCTGTTCAGGTAAAAGCGCGCCAGCGGTACGTGCGGATCAGTAAAGATCGTGCGGTAACTTTGGAGGGTCGGATTCTCCGGGATCAGCGTCGGCGGCAGGCGGACGATCTCAGTCGAAGACTTGAACGAGTTGCTCAACATCCACAGGAAGGGGGCCAAAGTGACAAGACATCCCGCGATCAGCAAGCCGTAGACCAGCATGCGGCCGATCCATAACCCAATTGTACCGGGTGTACTCACCCGCCGCCTCTTGGAGAAACCGGGTTTTTCCCTAAGCGAAGCGGCGGAAACCCGGTTTTTTGTCATCGTATCTGCTGTGGCCATGGCTTAATACTCCCATTCTTTGCGCAAGAGGCGCATCTGGACCAGGGTAGTGACTATGATGATGAGAAAAAGCGCCATCGCAACCGTAGCCGCCAGCCCCATCTCCTGGTAGCGGAAGGCGGTCTCGTAGACGTGCAGGACCAGCGTGCGGGTAGTGTTGCTGGGGCCGCCATGGCCCATCATCACGTCCACCAGGACGAACTGCTGCCACGAAGAGAGCATGGTCATCACGATCACAAAAGTGAGCGTGGAGCGCAGGAGCGGGAGCGTGATGCGCCAGAAGCGCTGCCAGGCGTTGGCCCCATCCACCAGGGCCGCCTCGTGGAACACCTCCGGGATGCCCTGCAACCCGGCGATAAAGATCACCAGGTTGTACCCCATGTCCTGCCACACGTAGGTCACGATCACACACAACATCGGGAGGGGCACACCCAGGATGCGCGTCGTCGCATCGCTCAACCAGGGCTTCCCCGGCAGGCCCAGCGCCTTCAAGGCCAGGTTCAGCAGCCCAAAGGTCGGGTTATAGACGGTACCCCAGATGATGGCGACGGCCACCAGGGAGGTGACGGTCGGCAGGAAGTAGATCGTGCGAAAGATCACCTTGAACCGCTGGCGTACCGACTCGATCAACACGGCCAGCGGCAAGGTGACCACCAGGTTCAAGGGCAGCACGAGCAGGGCAAAGATCAAGGTGTTCTTGACCGAGATACGAAAGAGTTGCCCGTTCGGGGAACCGGAGAACAGGTCCACATAGTTCCGCAGCGCCACGAACGGATTGCCGCCCCCCAATCCCAGGAGCCCACCCTGGCGGGTCGGGCTATAGCGGAACAAGGTGATCAACACCGCCCAGACCATCGGGAGCAAGGTAAAGAACATCATGTACACCATGATCGGGGTGAGCGACGTCCCGGCAAAGATGTGCTGGCTGCGCAGCAACTTGGTTCGCCTGCGTGTGACAGTCGTCATTGTGTTCCTCGCTTTCACTGCGGAGACCTTCCCGAAAGCGCGGGTGAGTACACCCGTTAGCTTTCGGGAAGGTCGTTCGGGAAGGTCTGCGGATTACCCGCTGATCTTGCTGTCAATCATCGCGTTGGTTTCGTCGTTCATCAGGGTCATGGTCTCGTCCACCGAGCGCTGGCCCTGCATGCACTCAACGAGGCGCGTGGCGATGACGGTGTACCAGACGTAGTCACGGTCCTGGAGCATCCCGACGTAGCGGCCGTAGGGCAGCACCTCCAGGCTGGGGCCCAGCCAGTTCAGATCGTTGAGCAATGCCGGGTCCGCGGCGACCGACTTGAGCGCCGGCACCGTGCCGGTGGCCACGTTCCACGCGCGGGCGTTGGCCTGATCTGCCGTCCAGAACTTGGCCAACTCCCAGGCCTTCTGCATGTTCTTGCTGTTCGGCGAGACCACCTTGCCCCAGCCGGCGTCGGCGGCGAAGGACATCTGGCTGCCAAAGTAGGGGCTGCGGACGTATTCCCAGGGATCGGCAAAGTCGGGATAGTTGCGGCGCCCCTCCGGCACGATCCAGGGGCCGATAAAACCAATCCCTACCAACCCCTGGAAGAAGGCGCTGCCGACCCAGTTAGAGTTCGGGTTGAACGTGAAGGGGTCCACGACCTTGTCCACGACCGCCATGTCCACCAGCCACTGCACGGTCTCCTTGGCCTCCGGCGAGAGGAAATTGAGGTGAATCTTGTCGTTGGCGAAGTAGTCGGCCCCTCGCTCCAACACCCCTTCCCAGTACAGGAAGCCCAGCCCGTCGCCGTTGACGTAGTGGAAACCGGCCACGGTCATCGTCTCCCCGTCCATCTTGACCAACTTCTGGGCATCGGCGACCAGGGCCTCCCAACTGTCCCACTTGGGCGGGTAGGCCACTCCAGCCTCTTCGAACATGCGCTTGTTGACCAGGACAGCACCATTTTCCAGGTTATATTCGTCGGGCATGCCATACAGCTTGCCCTCCCACACGTAGCCGTCCAGTGGGGCCTTGTAGAACAGATCCTGTGCCTGGGACATGCTCATGACGTCTGCCGGCGCCTCCGCTAGCGTACCGCCCTTGGCATAGGATTGCACCCAACTGCCGAACATCTCCATCACGTCGGCCTCGTTCTTGGCCGCCATCGAGGTCTGGATGGTCTGGATGAACTGGTCGTAGGGAAAGTTCTCATACGCAATCGTGACACCCGGGTTGGCGTCCTGGAACTTGGTGACCAACGCCTCATTGGCAGCGATGAAGGATGGATTCTGGTGCGACCAGAGGCGCAGCGCGATCGCCTCGGCCCCAGGCGCTTCCGTCGCGCCCGGCTCGCTGCGCTCGGTGGCGGGTGCACCCCCACCGCACGCGGCGAGGACGGTTCCGGTGGCCGCGACGGCGCTCAGGCGCAAAAAATCCCGACGGGAAAGTGTCTTCTTGTCCATCTTTTCTCTCTCCTTATGCGATGTCTGCTAGACTGATTATCTGACGAACTACAACCGAGCAAGTCGCCACTATGTCTTTAGACGCCGATCACCCCCTTTCGTAAGACGTAATACGTAATGCGTAACTGGTTCCTACGCTGGGATTCCTACCAATGATGTCCGGCCAGGAAGCCGGCGACGACCTCCCAGGTCGGTTGCCCTTGTAAGCCGCCGATGGCACCGGCGACGGAGCGTCCGCACCGGCAGGCCACGTCCAGGCACTGGCCCAGCGGCAGCCCGCGCAGCCAGCCGGCCAGGAAGCCGGCGTCGAAACTATCCCCTGCCCCCACGCTGTCCCCACCCGTGGCGGGTGTCACTGTGCATTCCACCACCCTATCTCCATCGTAGACCCGGGCGCCATGCACGCCCCGCTTGACCACGACGATAGCGCCAGCCGGCAGCCCTCGCGCGTGCAGCCACGCCACGGCCTCCTCCAGACCAGCGCACCCACTGATGTGGAGCGCTTCCTGCTCATTGGGCAGGAACAGGTCCGTGAGGAGCAGACTCTCTGCCAATGTCGAATTCCAGCGCTCCTCAGGATCCCAGTTGGTGTCGAGCGAAATGGTGAGGCCCAACTCGCGCGCCCGCCGGAAGATCTCAGGAATGTGCGGGCGCAGCCCGCTATGCAAAAAGAAACTGCCGTGATGCAGATGGCGGGCCGAGGCCAGAAATTCATCGCTGACGTCGTCCGGCCCCAGCGCAGCCAGCGAGCCCAGGTAAGTCAGGATGGCCCGGTCTCCAACCACCCCGCTCGCACCTAGATCGCTCGTAGCCCCGTCTCGGGGCGTCCCCCCCCCGCTCGTAGCCCCGTCTCGGGGCGTCCCGCTCTGGCACAGCGCAACGCCTAGCCCAGTCTTCAGGGCCGGGTCCACAATCACGTGGCGCGTGTCCACGCCGCATTCGTCGAGGCGGCGCAGGATCAGGCGGCCAAAATTGTCGTCCCCCACCCGCCCGAGGATCCCCACCCGCAGCCCCAGCCTGGCGGCCTGGCAGGCGAAGATACAGCACGAGCCGCCCATCTCGACGACGTAATCGTCCACCAACTTTTCCACCTGGCCGAAGCGTGGCACCACGTCCGCCCCGCTCACGATCAGGTCCACGCACATATCGCCGAAGGTGATTACGTCATACTGTCGCATACTGTTTATGCTCCCTCTCCCCCTCGGGGAGAGGAGCCTGCCCTGAGCCTGTCGAAGGGCTGGGGTGAGGGGCGTTCACCCTCGATAAAAGTTGGGTAGATATTGCCGGTGCGCCTCCAGCAGTTCATCCCTCATCTTGCGCGCCACGTCCGGGTCGGTCACCGCACCGTCGGCCAGCAGCGCCTCCACCAACAGCCCGCGATCGCCCGCCAGGGCCGCCTCGACCGTCAGCCGGGCCGCGGCCAGTTTACGGGTGATGATCGCCGCCAGCGGTGCGGGGAAGTCGGGAATCTGCAACGGACGCAGCCCGGTGGCCGTCGCCGCCGCGGGCAACTCCAGGATCGCATCGGCGGGCAGATTGGGCACCGCCCCCTGGTTGGGCAGATTGGCCGCAAAGATGCGCCGCTCGTCGTACTCCATCGAGCGCAGGATGTTGAGCAACTGCTCGTGCTCGCCGGGCGCGCGCTCGAAAACCTGCTCGTCCAGTGGCTTCTGGCCCAGGGCCTGCGCCCGCATATCGCCGTAGACCTGGTCGCCCCAGGCGATGGTGTCCTCGAAAGAGAAGGCGTCCACTCCCAGGGTCCTACCGTAGTATCGCCCGCCCGGGAAGCGCTCCGGGAAAAACTCTGTCACGTGCCGGTCGTTGACCGCCGGGTAGGCGCCGTAAGTTTCAAACAGTGACCAGGAGAAGGGATTTTCGATTGCGGACTTGGGACTGCGGATTTCGTCCAGGCGTGCCCGCACCAACGGCCAGGCATCCCGGCCCTTCCAGCGCAGATCGAAGATAAAGGTCAGGTGGTTGAGCCCCACGTACAGCGACGTCACCTCTTCCGGCGGCGCGCCAATGAACGCCGCCAGTTCCCGCTCGACGTGAAAGGTGCCATGGCACAGCCCCACCACCGGGACGCCGGTGGCCTGGCGGATGGCCCAGCAGTTGGCCGTCATCGGGTTGGCGTAGTTAAAGAACCAGGCTCCGGGGCAGAGCGACTGCACGTCGCGCGCAATGTCCACCAGCGCGGGAATCATGCGCATGGCACGCGAGATGCCGCCCGGCATCACCGAGTCGCCCACCGGCTGGTAAATGCCATACTTGCGGGGGATGAACACGTCCGCCTCCCATCCCCGCCGCCCGCCCACCCCGATGGTGGTGACCACCACGTCCGCGCCAGGAAGCACGTCGCGCCGGTCGGTGGAGGCGCTGATGGCGATCTGCGCCCCCTTCACCTCGACCATACGCCGGCTAAGCCCTTCCGCCGTCTCCAGCGCTGCCGGGTCTATGTCCACCAGCCCCAACTCCCACGGCCCCAGGTCGCCCGATCGGAATCGG